>JAQBTY010000217.1 GCA_027624735.1 Pseudomonadota bacterium
TGCGGTTGGGATCGGTCGCGGTCTCGGCCTCCGCGTTCAGGCTGGTAAGCTCCCTGTCGGCGGCCAGGACCGTGTCGATCAGGCTCTGTGGCCCGTCCGGCGCTTCCTGCCGCGTGATGCCGACGCGCCAGGAGGTGGGTATGTCGATGGTGCCGTCGTCGGCGGCCAGCATGCCGATAATCATCCGCAGCAGGGTCGTCTTGCCGGTGCCGTTGCGCCCGACCAGCCCCACGCGATGGCCCGCGTTTATCCCCGCGCTGGCCTGGTCGAGCAAAATGCGCCGGCCGATCCGGTAGGTAAGATTTTCAATGCGTAGCATGGCGCGCGGTGTATCACGCCAAGGGCGTCAAATGAACCATATTCTTCAGCCGGTTCCGGCCTGCTCCGAATCCGTAATCCAACTTTATTATTCGGGCGGCAGAATTTCGACGATACAGATCTGGTCGGCCAGGTGAGAGCGGCCGATATCCTCGATATGGAGCAGCTTTTGTTCGTTTGTGAGCGCCGCGCCGAGCCCCTGGGTCATGGCCAGCACGATGGAGCGATCGCCCATATCGAGCCAGTAGCTGCGCCGCACCAGTTTGCCGTCCGCATCGCGGGCAAACGGATCGTCGGGGTGCATCCCCAGATCAGGGGAATAGAAATTAGCCATTGTTCAGAATCCTCGGTTTCAGTCCGCGCCCAGCTGCCGCGCTATCCAGTCGGTTGTCTGCGGGCGGAATTTGTAGGGACGGTTATGGCAGACATGGACGCCGTCCTCAACGATGGAGAGCACCTTCGGGCCCGAAACTTCCGCCGCGATCTGTTCGGCGGCTTCCACCGCGGTGAGCTGGTCGAGCCCGCCGGCGACGACATAGATCGGGCAGGTGATGTTCTTGGCGATGCCCCTTAACGAAATGGCCTTTGATTTCTCCTCGGCCTCTTCCATGGTGGCGCAGTGGCTGCGAATGCGGAACACCTCGCGGTTGAGTTTGGACTTCTTGTCCCAGTTGGCGCCCCAATCATAGGCGCCGGAAACGCTGACGCAGGCTTTGATGCGCTTTTCGAAACAGGCGGCGCGCGGCGCGTGGTAGCCGCCCAGGCTGACGCCGTAGATGCCGACCCGTGACGCATCGAGATCGTCGCGCGATTCCAGCCAGTCGATGATGGGGCCGGCGACCGTTTCATAATTGCCCCGGATGGGAAAATCATACTCGCCTTCACCCTGGCCCGGCCCGTCGATCGACAGCACCGCCATGCCGCGCGCGAGGATCACATTTTCGTAGCCGACCACCTCCTCCTTGGTGGCTTCAAGCCCCGGCACCATCATCACGATGGGCGGCTTGTCGATGCCGAGCGGGCGCCGCAGATTGGTGGCGAGCCATTTGCCTTCGAACGGTATTTCGACCCGTTCGCCCGGCGGCTGCAGATAGGGGAGCGCAAGGGTGCGGCATTCCACCGCCTTCTTGTGCGCCGCCTTCATCTGATCGGGAAATTCCACCGCCATGAACTTGCCGAAATGGTAGATCAGCGCCGCCGTCGTGAGATGCTCACCCGCGCTGACCGTATGGCCGGCTTCGAGCGCATCGCGGCCCAGCTTCTCATGAATTTCAGCCCGCGCCGACCAGCGCGGCAGCCAGTCCTCCCACCGCTCGATGCCGTCGGTTGCCTGGTGAAAATCCGCCAGCGGCACGCCGCTGGTGATGAAGCGGTGCGTGAATATCCGGATAACAATGTCGATCTGTTCGTCGCGCGCCATGGTGCGTGGGTCTCCCAGCTGACCTATGTTGATTTGAGCATCAAACATGCCCGAGCAGGCTGATGCCTGCAAGATCTGGCAGACGGGAAGAGGCCCGGTTATTTGGCCTGTGTTTTCTCCAACTCACGCAGACGCGATGTGGTGATGGCGAGAAGGCAGGGTGTGATTTCAGAAACGATGGTATCCGGATTGAATTTCGGTTGCCGGCATTCCGCAGTGCGTCGGCGCAGCCACGTCCGATGTTCTCCGATCGCCGCCCGTAGCGCCTCGCCGCGCAGGGCGCGCCGACGTGCATCGTAAAGCTCCGACATGCGGCGGTGGACTCTTTCCAAGGTGGCCTCGCCACATATGGCTCGCTCTGTGTAACCGGCCTCGGGTTGGCAGTTGAAAGCTTTGCCAAATACGGGTTTTCCCGCCTCGGCCGTCTTGAGCAATTGCATGGTTACCTCATTCGGTTCGCCATAACGGCCCATTGATTTTAAGAATTTTTCCGAGCTGGCTCGTTCCGGGCCAAGGTTTGCGCCTGCCGCTAAGAGTTCCTGTATACCGGTTGTCTCGTCGCGTCGCTTCCTATGATTGCTCCATACAGCAAAGCGTAAGGGTGTCCAATCAGGTTTATCGGCCAGGTTCGCTTTTATCCCCCGAGATAGCAGAAGCCCTATGCTATTTGCGCTGCCGGCCATGGCGGCATGATGCAGGGCTGTTAGACCTTTTTGATCCATTGCGTCGATTTCGGCGCCGGCTGCCAGCAAAGTGTCCAGATGCGCGGGAATACCGGCGCGGGCCGCGAGTGCGAGCGTTGCCAAGCCTTTGTTGTCAGAAATGTTTGGGTCTGCACCAAGACGGACAAAAGTTTCAAATCTCTTGATTTGGTCTGGCTTAAGTTGTGCTGTGATGTTGAGAACGGTGTCACCAGTCTTGGTTTTTGCGTTGATATCGGCGCCACGCTCCAGCAAAAGTCGTATCACCTCAGGCTCATACGCCCACATTAGCGGTGTGGATTCGGTTTCATCGCGGATATCAATAGCATGGCCGGATTCTAGCAAGCGTCGGACATTTTCGATTTGTGCATTCGGACCTGCGGCGGCAGCGTGGAGTTCGGACCAACCCCTATGGCCGACTACCGTATTGGTACTGGCGCCTGCTCCAAGCAAGGCATGAAATAGCAGGGGTTTTCCGATCGCGGTCGCTAGCGGTGTCAGATCTTCGTAATCCGTTGCTTCCAGATCGGCGCCTAGAGAAAGTAGAGTTGAGACGACCTCTGGGCGTTGGGCCATATGCAGCGCCCGTTTTCCGGTTTGGGCTTCAACCCGAGCGTTGACGCCGATTCCGGCTGCGATTGCCATTCGGATAATTTTCAAGTGATCATCGTTTGCCAAGCGTCCGGAGGCAAACGACACTGCCCTACGCAAGATTTCGGGCTTGTCATGTATCGCAAACCCGTCACGAATAAGGCGCTCGAATACCGCGATGGATCCTCGTCGCATCGCCTGATCAAACAGTGAACTAATCTGGGCTTCATTCAGATCCTTGGCGGCCCCGGCGTCTATCAAAGCGACGAGGGCATCGGGGTGGTACTTTTCCGACTGAGCCGCAAATTGGAGCATCGGGGTTTGAATACCGTAGTTGCTGTTCTGCATCGAATGGACGTCGGCGCCAGCGGCGATCAACCGTCGAACCACCTCCGTGTGACCAGCAGTAATTGCAGTCGCTAACGGGGACGCAGCTTCACCTTGTTTTAAGTTGGGGTCCATGCCCTTTGAGAGAAGGAACTCCACGGCTGCGGCTTTACCGCTTTTAACGGCGAGGTGCAGGGCGGATTTGCCGTGACTGTCATGCGTCTTCAGATCAGCACCTTGATCGATTAGCTGGCGGAGGGTGTGTACCGACCCTTCCGCGGCCGCGGCGAGTAGTTTCCGGTTGAGTTCACGGCGCTGGTCAGCCGCCTTTTGTTCCGTCGTCACAAATTGTTTTAGAAGATCGGCAACCGAATTGCGCTCTTCGTCCGTAAGCTTGGGATTGACCGGCGTCGGGCCACGCCCGGAAAGATAATCGTTAGCCGAGTTGCCTTCGCTATCCACCATCGTCGGATCGGCGCCGGCCTTGAGCAGCGCCTCGATGACGGCTCGTTTGGCATTGGCCGCCGCATACATCAGCGCCGTCCGCTCGCCGTATTTGATGTTGAAGGCGTTGCAGCGTTGGTTTTTGGGCTTGAAGATGTCGTTACCCGGCACCTTGGTCGGGTGAAAGGATTTCCCATTGACCTTCGCGCCGTCAGCGATCAGGGCATTTACCGATCGCAGATCATCGTACTGTGCTGCCGCCATCAGCGGCGTCTTGCCGAAGTCGTTTGTGATGTCGGGGTTTGCACCGTGTTCAAGCAGCAGAGCGACGACTTCGGGCCGCGTGACGGCTATCATCAGTAGAGGCTCGTCATTTCCAGTGAAATCACTGGGGGGTATCCCGGAAGAATCATTTTTGGCAGCCGATATAAGGCCTTCCCGGAGATTCTCCATCGGTGCGCCGCTCAGGACTCTATCCGCCAGCGACCCTTTGTAGCTTGCGCCCTTCACACCAAAAATTCGGGCAAGCAGGGCTCGGCCGGCCAGCTCTACAGATTCATTCTTTGGAACTCCAAGAAGGTTCCGATAGTGAATGGCAAGGTCGCGCCGTGCGATCTCAAACTGTTGTTCCATGCGCCGGTAGAGTTCCCAGTTCCATCGGCTGGTTGTTGCCCAGCCGCGGAGACCATGTTCGTCGATTTGGGTCGCCAAGTCGGGATACTTGTCCTGGATCAAATGGGGTGAGAAATAGACCCAATCTTTTAGGGCGCGCAGACCAGCAGCGTAGTCCCTAAGGATGGAGCCCTGGGAACATTTTGCTCGAGCGCGGAACGTTACACCATCAACCAAGGTCCAGAATTGTTGCACGCTGGACAAGTTCGAAATACTGGCATCCGTGCACCCATGAGATAGCCTCGGGTTACGGTCATTATTCCAATTACTGATCGCCGTCAGGATGAACGGATGCTTCTCCACGGTGGCGCATGGAAATTTGTATCGGCCAAGGTACGTGTATGAATGAAACAGAAGGTGCTGAACCACGTTCTCGAACGTGCCGTCGTAGGGCGCCGGGAAGCCCATCATGGGAAACCGTCTCTCCTGCTCGGGGTCCTTCTTAATGATCTCGATGGCGTCGCTCAATAGCGTGCGGATTTCGCTGTCCCGCTCCGGTGTTTTAGCGCCTTCCAAATGGAGCAGCATGGCCAGATAAAGCTTGGCGCGGGGGGAGTGCGACTGGCGCAATTGGCGCTCCGCCTCGTCCGGCTTTTGGGTCATCATTTCGAAAGCCTGGTCGACCGTCGGTTCCGGCGCGGAAAGCGCGGGGGCACCGCACAAAAACAGTAGAAATCCCATCATTGACCAGAGGAGGACCGTCGTTCTGCCTGCTATCGGCGCGGTTGCCTTGTTAGGGGAAGGGACAGGTATTCTGTTCATCGTATTCCCGCCTCCGCAACAGGAAGAACCGAGTCGGTTCGAGATGTTGCGCGTCTACACTTCAAAATTGATATGGTTTTCGAATAGTTTCACTCGAATGCTAAGTTTTGGTGTACGGGCGCTGGGGATTTCCGCGGGACCGTGGTCGGGCGATGAAATCGAACTGGGCATGGCTGCTTTCAGTCACGTTCATGCCCCATTGGGACCCCTACAACTCCAGTTTCTGAATGAAATCAGAGAGTGCGGCTTGCGCCATGTCCAGGGCAGTTCGGGCGCTGTCGAACTTGCCCATCACGCTTTCGATCTTTTTTTCATGGGCGCTGAGGCGCTGCAGATAAGTTCGGTGCATATCCGATTGGCGCGGCACCTTGGACAGATTTTCCCTTAGGCGCGCCTGATCGTCGGCCCATCTCTTGCGTTCCGCCTCCAGCCGGTTGAGAGTCTTCTCCTTCTCGTCGATATCGCGCTTCAGGGCGGCGAGGGTTGTGAAGGCCTTTCGCATGGGCGGGGCGAAGCCCTCGGTGCCGGCATAGACCAGCGCATCGGCGCGGCTCACGCCGATCAGCCTGTAGCTCCGCAAATGGGGCCGTTCCAGGATCACCTCCAGCGTGTCGGTTGCGGACGGTTTCATCTGGTGCGGAATTCTGTAGTGACGCGGCGTGAGCGAAACGGTCTTTACGTCCGGCTTCGTAAGTTCCCATCCGGCCAGACGCGGCTGTTCGATCAGCAGCGTTCGTTCCTCTGGCGTGGACTGTTTTATCCGGTAGCGTGTTACGGTGCGGGACAGGTGGGTGATTTCGAGCAGTCCCCTGCTGATCTTGCCTTTCAGGATTGACTGGCGGTTGCTGGTTTCCCGGTCGATGGTCGTCTTGCTGTCCAGCGCATAACTCAGGATGCGGGAATCGCCGACCGGCAGCACATTCATCTGTGCGTCGCCCACATAGGTCAGGTCGCCGTTCTTGCCGGTTTCATAAAAAGTAAGCGCGCCGGGCGGCAAGCCGGTCTCGGCGTCGTTCCTGATCCTCACCGACGCAAGCGGGTGCCGCGCATGGGTGTCGGGTTGATAGAGCGAGACCCGTTCGGCGGCGATGTCGCGGTTCAGAAACCGGACCGACAGGGAATGCCCCGTCTTGACGCTGACGGGGCGGGGCAGGCGGAACACGATCTGGGTCGCCGCGTCCTCCGCGATGGCGTTGAGCCGGGCCGGCTGGGCCGGTGACGGCGCTTCTCTCATCATATCCGAGGCGGCGGCCACGGAACGGTTCATTCCGGCAAATGACTCGGTGCGGAGCGTCCGCCGTTCGAGATTGCCTTCCTGCGGCCTGTTCGGTTGTGACGTTGCCACGGCCTCGACCGATCCCTGGTCGGCGCGGGGCAGCAGCCGGCCGGTCACGGCGACGGGAACTTCCGGACGGTTCACGTAATAGGCGGAATAAAGCGATTGGCGGAAGGTTACCGGATTGCCGGATACCAGCGTCAGCTCCACATCCGTCCAGTCTTCCGCCGACATGTTTTCAAGAATGGCCCAGCCTTCGAGACGGACACGGGTATTCATTCCGTTTCCTGATCCTGGAAGGGCGGGCAGGGTCAGCCGGTAGGTCGTTTTCCATACGGGGACGCGGACCACATAGCCGGCGGACAGGGCGCGCTTTCCAGTACCGCTTGACCGTATGTGGAGGACCCGCTTGTCCTGCGCGCGGTTTTCTTCGATCGCGGCGAGGCCATTTTGCACGGCGCTGGTGATTTTCGGATCGCTGAACTGGACCGACTGCGAGTCTTCCAGAATGAAATGCTGCAGCCCGGTGGCCGTCAGCAGGCGGACCCGGTGCCGCGTGGTTTCGCCGAGCCCGTCGCCGAGCCGGGTCTTTTCCGCCACGACGGCGACGATGCGGCCCTTGATGGTGCGTCCGCCGCTGACTTTTACCTCGCTCCCCTTCAGGGCATGCAGCAATTGCCCGGGCGATCCCAGGGCGCCCTGGTCGATGGGCAGGTTGCGGAATATCTGGCTGAGCGGCTCGCGGCCGGCCAGCCGCAAGGTGGCCGCCACGCCGTTTGTGTCGCGAATGACCAGGCTCTTGAGCACGTCGTCCACCTGATCGAGCCGCACCGGCAGCGTAATTTCAGCGTCGCCGTCGATGGCGGTTTCATATTCGAAAAAGCCAACGCCGCCGCTCGACAGGGTGACGCGTTTGAGGGCAGGGCTGTCCTGCCCGGTCGCGAGGCCAGGCGCCGCCAATATCAACCCGCCAAGAATGAAACACCCGAAGGCTTTGGTCACAGCGTTCTCCTCATCCCAATTTTCGCCAGAGAAAAAATGGCAGCGGAATATGGCATTTGTTCGACGGTATAAACACGTGCTTTCCCCCCAACCGTCATGGTCGGCCTTCGCCACTACTGTCCGGTTTAAATTTCATGCCCATTGTAA
>JAQBTY010000218.1 GCA_027624735.1 Pseudomonadota bacterium
CGGGTCTTCACCGCTTCCCGGAATGATGGTTTCTCAGTGAGCGTCTCGGCGCGCGCATTGATCATCTTGGACCCCATGGACGCATCCTTGGCCCAATGCGGGATGAGCCCCCAGCGCATCATCACGAGATCCCGCGCCCCAGTTTCCGCTCCAGTTTCCCCCGTGCCGTTGCCGGAGCGAACGACCGCCACCTGCTGGGTCGGCGCGATATTATAGCGCGGCGGCAGGTTGGGAAGATTTTCAAACCCGAAAAGAGCCCGCATGGCTTCGGGCACGGTGGTCAACGAATAACGTCCGCACATGGCGTGACTATATCCGCGCCCCGGAGTCGGGGAAAGCGCATCGGCATGCCGGGCAATCTGAAAATCTTCGCAAATCGTTAACCAAATTCCCGTCAAATCTCAAATCATAGGACGGGCCCTCTACTGGAGCCAAAAATGGCTAACCCGCTTTTAAATACCGGTGCCGCGGTGCAAACATCGCCACCCGAGCACGACCAAAATGCCGCACATACGCCCTCCTCCGAGGCGGCGACGGCGCATCTCGCCTGGCTTGCCGAGGCGGCGGGCAAGGGCGAACCGGACCAGCACAAATATCTCCTTCTCATGCGGTTCGCGCTGCTCAATCTGGCCGGATTTGGCCTTCTCGGCGTTGCGTACGTGGACGGTCTGATCGATAGGGTGCTGGTATCGGACCAGACAAACCTGTCCGCGACCATCTTCATTGTCTTCCTGGCCGGGCTTGCGCTCTGTACGCACAAAATTTGGCAGACCAGCCGCGATCTCAACCTGCTCAAAGACCTCGATCCGCTCAAACCATCGCGCGCCCGGACCTATCTCGCACAGCTACGCGGCCATCCCGCCGACAGCCGCGTCCTTCTGGCGTCAACACAACGCCTCAAGCTCTCGCACCGGATCGGCATCGTCCGCAATTTCGCGAACAGCCTGGTCATTCTTGGTCTCATCGGAACGGTCACCGGCTTTATCATCGCCCTGTCGGGCGTGGACCCGAAGAACGCATCCGATATCAACGCGGTCGCGCCGATGGTTTCAACCCTGGTGGAGGGCATGTCGACCGCGCTTTATACCACCCTCGTCGGCGCGGTTCTCAATGTCTGGCTGATGACAAACTACCATGTGCTGACCACGGGCACGGTCAAGCTGATCACAGGCCTGGTCGAGTTGGGCGAAGACCATGCACGGCCTTGATACGCTGGATGCCGACAGCAACGACACGGTGTTTCGCGATGTGATCATGCTGGCGCTCGCCGGCTTTGTCGCCATCGTCATTATGTTGCTGCCCCACCTCAACCCGCCGGGCAAAGCGGTCAAGACGGCCACGCCGCCAGGCAATGTAATCGTTGAAATCCGCTGGCCCGAGACGCTCGATACGGACGTCGATCTTTGGGTGCAGGGTCCCAAGGACCAACCCGTCGGTTATTCCAACCAGGGCGGTCTGATTTTCAATTTACTGCGCGATGATCTCGGACACCGCGACGACATCAGCAAGGTGAATTACGAGGTCGCCTATAGCCGGGGACGGCCGGCCGGTGAATACATCGTGAATATTCATCTCTATCGCAATGCGTCCGGCACGGTGCCGATACCGGTGACCGTAATTGCCAGCCTCAAGAAGGACCCCGGTTCTTCGGCGGTCCCGCTGGCGACCACGAATATCCAACTGGCGACCGAAAATCAGGAAATTACCGCCTTCCGTTTCCAACTGTCTGAATCGGGCCAGCTGGTGCCGGGCAGTATTCATACCCTGCCTAAACAATTAAGGGCGGCGGGACGATGATGGGCTCAATAGGTATTTTCTTCATCGTCTTCGTCGCGCTTGCCACGGTGCTTGCCAATATCGGTATCTGGGCGCCGCGAAAAATCTGGGTACGCTATAGCGCCGTGGCAATCGCCGGCCTGTTCATTCCGGCTGCCTACGCCAGCGTGACCGATTTGTTGAGCCGGCCGAAACCCGCATCGATCGAATGGCTTCACCGCAACACAGCCGAGGCGACGGTCCTCAGCGCAAGCATCGTCGAAAACAAAAGCATCTACCTCTGGCTCCAGCTTTCCGGCGAGGCCGAGCCGCGGGCCTATGTCCTGCCCTATGACAAGAAAACCGCCAGACAGCTTCATGAGGCCCAGAAAAATGCGAAACGGAAGGGGACAAAGACGCGCATGAAGCGGCCGTTCGCGAAGCGGCGCGACAACAATAAGCAACAGTTCTATGCCGCCCCTCAACCGCCCCGGCCTACAAAATCCACCCCAAAAAACGCACCTCACGTTGTGGTGCCGCCGGCGCAGCAGGGCTGATACCGCTCCCTGATTTTTGCATTGCACCGTTAGTACGGGTTGTGAGCGCCCCGCCGGAGCACTATTCTGCCAGCCAGACAACAGACCAAACTCTAATGGGGAGAATTTCGACATGGCTAAAAGGGATCTGAGCGGAAAGATTTGTATTGTAACAGGCGCCGGCAGCGGGCTGGGCAAAGCCATGGCGCTGGGGCTGTCCGCGGCCGGCGCAAAAGTTGCCGGCGTTGATCTTAACCTTGAAGCATTGACGGCTACAGCCAAGGAAGCGACCGGCGGTGGCGTGGTGCCGATCCAGACCGACATCACCAAGGTCGACGATGCCAACAACGCCATCTCCAAAACCATTGGCGGTCTTGGGGGGCTGCATGTGTTGATCAACTGCGCCGGTCTTGGCATGCCGACGCTGCGGGTCGATTACTGGAACAACCGGCTTTATTTCTGGCAGGCCGAACCCGAGAAGTGGCAGCGGCTGATGGACGTGAATGTCCGCGGCGCGTTTCTGATGGCCCGCGCGGCGGCGCCGCATCTGATCGAACAGAAATGGGGCCGCGTTGTCAACGTGACCACCAGCATGAACACCATGATCCGCGGCGGCAACATGCCCTATGGTCAGTCCAAGGCGTCGCTCGAAGCGGCCAGCGCCGCCTGGGCCGACGATTTCATCGGCACCGGCGTCACCTGCAACGTGCTCGTCCCGGGCGGCGCGGCGGACACCCCTATGGTGCCCAATGAATCGCCCTATGACCGCGACAAGCTGGTCAAGCCCGGAGTCATGGTCGCCCCCGCCTGCTGGCTGTCGTCCACCGATTCCGATGGCATCAATTCCATGCGGTTCCTGGGGCGCAACTGGGATCCGGATGCGTCGGACGAGGCCAACATCGAAGCCGCCGGCGCCCCTGCCGCGTGGCCCGGACTTGCCGCGGAAGCCGGAAAAGGTCAGCCGGCAACGAAACATGGCAAGGATATCCCGCGGTAATTTGAATTTGGAGTAGAAACAGGGTGGCAGAACAAGATCTCGCCCACCGGGTCGCCATCGTCACCGGCGGCGGCGGCGGTATCGGCCGCGCCATCACACTCGCCCTGGTCGAGCGGGGTGCGCGTGTCGCGGTGTTTGACGTGCGTAGGGAAAGTGTCGATTCGGTCGTAAAAGAAGCGACCGCCATCGGCAATTCCGAAAGCGCACTCGCGGTCACCAGGGACGTAACCAAGGCGGACGATTGCGAAGCAGCGGTTCGCGAAACCATCGATGCCTTTAATTCAGCAGACCTCCTGATCAACGCGCACGGTATCGGCATGCGGACCATCCGCGAAGATAACTGGAACAATCCGGTGAAATTCTGGGAGATCGATATTGACCGCTTTCACGATTTGATGATGGTAAATTGGCAAGGCGCATTCCAGATGGCGCGCGCCGCCGCCCCGCATATGGTCGAACGTGGCTGGGGCCGGATTATCAATGTGACGACCAGCCTCGATACCATGCTGACGAAGGGCTATATGCCCTATGGACCGTCCAAGGCGGCGCTGGAAGCGGGCACATCCATGTGGGCCAAGGATCTCGATGGCACTGGGGTCACCGCCAATGTGGTCGTGCCGGGCGGGCCGGTAAATACGGCCTTTATCCCGGACAACGCGCCGTTCGACCGCGCCGCCATTATCCAGCCGACTATCATGGGGCCGCCTGTCTGCTGGCTGGCCACCGACGCCGCCAATAATGTGAACGATCGCCGGTTCGTAGCCCGCCTGTGGGATACATCCTTGCCCGGCGAACAGGCGGCGGCAGCGGCCGGCGCGCCGTGCGGATGGAGCGCGGGCGCTTCCGGCGCCTTCAGGCCGCATAAAGAGGGCGGCCAGGCGTGACGCAGCCCAGCGCATGATAGCGGCCCTGTCGGACGCCGACACCCTTCGCCTGGTAAAGGAGATTACCCCGATGGCGCGAGACGCGGGGGCCAAGATCATGACCTATTATCAGGGTGATTTCGAAGTACGCAACAAGGCCGATGCCTCACCGGTCACCGCGGCCGACGAAGCAGCCGAGGCGATCATCATCGCCGGGCTTAATCGCCTGACCCCGGATATACCGGTGATCGCTGAAGAGGCCTCCGCGGCGGGCAAGACAGAGGATGTCAGCGCCGGACGTTTCTGGCTGGTGGATCCGCTCGACGGCACCAGGGAGTTCGTCAATCACCGTGATGAATTCACCGTCAATATCGCGCTCATCGACAACCGGCGCCCGGTGCTTGGCGTGGTCTTCGCGCCGGCGCTGGATGTGTTTTATGCCGCCGCCGGGCAGGGTACCGCAACCGCGCAGCACGGAACCGGAGCCGCGCAACCCATATCGGCGCGGCGGATGCCAGCCACCGGCGCCATCGTCACCGTCAGCCGGTCGCACAGCGACATGAAGAAGATCCAGGAACTCATGGACCGGCATTCGATCAAGGAGATGAAAATATCGGGCAGTTCCATAAAGTTCTGTCTGATCGCCGAGGGGACGGCCGATATCTATCCGCGCTATGGCCACACCCACGAATGGGACACCGCCGCCGGTCATGCGGTTCTGGCGGCCGCCGGCGGCAGCGTGCGCTCACCGGATAACACAGAGCTTCTTTACAACAAGGATGGTTTTCTCAACAACGAGTTCATCGCCCGCGGCCTCGATTCGTGAGGACTGGCCACGCTCACGCCCCACCGCCCCGATGACCGAACCCACTATCCCTATCAAGCCCGCAACTTCTGAAACGATTGCGGAAGCGGCGCGCCTGATCCGGGCCGGCGGGCTGGTGGCGTTTCCGACCGAAACCGTCTATGGGCTGGGCGCGGACGCAACCAATGGTGAAGCCGTCGCCGCCATCTTTGCCGCCAAAGACCGGCCCGACTTCAATCCGCTGATCATTCACGTGGCCAGCACCCTCGATGCCGAAAAGCTGGTGCAATTCGATGATCGGGCCCGGGCGGTCGCAACGGCGTTCTGGCCAGGACCCCTGTCCCTGATCCTGCCCCGTACCGAGACCTGCCCGGTAAGCCTGCTTGCCGGCGCCGGGCTGCGGACCTTGGCCGTTCGCGTGCCCCAGCACCCCACCGCCCTGGCCTTGATCAGGGCGGCCGCAACCCCGATCGCCGCGCCAAGCGCCAACCGGTCGGGTGAGGTCAGCCCCACCAGCGCCGCCCATGTGGCGGCGTCACTCGGCGAAGCGGTCGATCTGATTGTCGATGACGGACCGTGCAAGGTTGGTCTTGAATCCACCGTGCTGGACCTGTCCCAACCAGAGCCAGTGATTTTGCGCCCCGGCGCCATAACCGCGGACGATCTGGAACCTCTTGTCGGACCGCTGGCGATAAATGACAGCAGCGATATTGCCCCGCGCTCACCGGGCCTCCTGCTGCGGCATTACGCAACACGCATTCCGCTTCGCATGATGGCCGGCGCCGTGGCGGAAAACGAGGCTCTGCTGGCGTTCGGACCGAATCCGCTAAAAGGCGCAAAATTAGCCCGGAACCTGAGCGAAAAGGCAGACCTGCTTGAGGCGGCGTCAAATCTGTTTGCCATGATGCGCGCCCTCGACCAACCCGGCTGCGCGGGAATAGCGGTCATGCCCATCCCCGATTATGGCATTGGCCGCGCCATCAACGACCGTCTCCGGCGCGCGGCGCATGGTTAACCGGATCACCTAATTCCTTGCCGCTGACGGGCCGATGGGATAAAGCTGAAATCGCAACTATCGGGCGCGAACGAGGATCAGGTGGACGACGGACGCAGACCAGTTTCGGCAGACGTAATGGACCGCATCGCGGCCCTGGTGGGACCCAAGGGGTTGGTCACCGACGCCAGCGACATGGCGCCGTATCTGGTCGATCAGCGCAATGCCTATCACGGTGCGACACCGATGGTCGTCCGCCCGGCATCTACCGCTGAAGTCGCCGCGGTGGTGGCGCTCTGTAACGAGACCGGCACGCCGATCGTACCGCAGGGCGGCAATACCGGCCTGTGTGGCGCCGCGACGCCCCACAACGACGGCAGCGAGCTGTTGATCAGCTTGACACGGATGAACCGGATACGCGACATCGATGCGCTCAATTTCACCCTGACCGCCGAAGCCGGCGTTATCCTGGCCGATGTCCAGAAGGCGGCGGATGAGGCCGACCGGCTGTTCCCGCTCAGCCTCGGCGCCGAAGGCAGTGCGCGCATCGGCGGCAATCTCTCGACCAACGCCGGCGGCACCGGCGTGCTGCGATATGGCAATGCCCGCGATCTGATGCTGGGCCTCGAGGTCGTCCTGCCCGACGGCCGTATCTGGGACGGTCTGTCGGCGCTGCGTAAGGACAATACGGGTTATGACCTAAAGCATCTGTTCGCGGGCGCGGAGGGTACACTTGGCATCATCACCGCGGCGGTCCTGAAACTGTTCCCCCGCCCGCGCGACATACAGACCGCCTTCGCGGCGGTTCGCGATGCCGATGCGGCTATCGAAATCCTGTCCCGCGCCCGGGCGGTGACCGACGACCGGGTTACCGCCTTCGAGTGGATCGCGCGGCGCGGCCTGGATTTGGTGTTTACCCATATCCCCAACACCCGCGACCCGCTCAGTGACGTTCACGCCGAATATCTGCTGATCGAGCTGACCTCGGGCCATGACAATGGCAGTCTGCGCGAAGCGCTGGAAGGCGTTCTGGCCGACGCCATGGAGCGTGGCGAGGTACTGGACGCGGCCATCGCGGAAAGCCGCGCCCAGGCCAAGAATTTCTGGCGCCTGCGCGAAACCCTGCCGGATGCGCAGCTGATCGAGGCGGTCAGCATCAAGCACGATATTTCAGTGCCGGTATCCAGCGTGCCCGAGTTCCTGCGCACCGCCGACGCGGCGCTGGCCGCCGCCATGGCGGGTATCCGGATCTGCGCCTTCGGCCATATCGGCGACGGCAATTTGCATTACAACGTGATCAAGCCCGCCGACATGGACGATGCCCAGTTCAAGGGCCGTCTGGAAGAGATCAACCGCATCGTCCACGATATCGCGGTGGGCCTGCGCGGCAGTATCAGCGCCGAGCACGGCATCGGCCAGCTCAAGCGCGACGAGCTGGCCCACTACAAATCCCCCATCGCGCTCGACGCCATGCGTGAAATCAAACGCGCGCTTGATCCCAACGGCATCATGAACCCCGGCAAGGTGATTTAGGGCAGGATGATTTCATGTCGAGCCAGCCTGGCACTGCGCCCCCCCTCCTAACCCCCCCCCGAATCGGGGGGAGGGAATGTTTTCAGT
>JAQBTY010000219.1 GCA_027624735.1 Pseudomonadota bacterium
GCTTGTGCTGTTTCCGTTTCGTCATCACTGATCTCCTCTCGTTGAAGACCAGCAGACACCGACTCTGTAGCTTACGTCACTGTCCGATATCCGGGGAGTAGCTCAGGTAAAGACGTCAGTTTGGTTTGCCTCAGATCCAACTCTGTCGCGCCAGTTTTGTGGGCCTCTCGAATTTTTCGGGCCACCTCTCTCGGCGTTGCTCCCTTCTCTGTTCGGGTGCTTGTTCGTCTAGCCATCACATTGTTTCTCTGTCTAGGGACATTGAGGAGTCCTAATTATTCGATCCGGGGTTAATTTTAATAGGGTGCGACTTACCTCCTTGGGGCGTACAACTTGTAACAGGATCACACCATCAACTCAGGGTAACCCTGTCACGTTTAGTTGGCGGCTCCAGAAAACCTAGCGAATAACTAGCGAGATATCCACGAGATATCCACGAGATATCCATATGTAATGGCGACAGAGCCGAAAATCCGTTGCTGCTGAGGCTGTTCTGAGAAGTTCCGACGTCTCGGACCAATTTCCGGTGTTCCCAAAAGCGGACCTCCAAATAACACACGTCATCCTCGTTCCTGGATCGGTGACGAATGGTGGCGGTTAGCATCTCCGCTGCCGCAGACAACCCCCCACCCCCGTGACACACCCCGCCCCGTAGGCTAAAATCAGAGCCCAGCAAACTTAGGCATCAAAGCAACTTCAGCTTTCAGGGCAGGCGGCGTATTTTATGACGGATGGTTCTCAATTCAGGCTCGGGGTCGATGTCGGCGGCACCCATACGGATCTGGTTCTGCTCAACGCGGCGACCGGCGAAATCCTGGTGGAGAAGGTCGCCTCCACGCCGCACAACCCGGCCATCGGGGTGCTGAACGGGGTCAATAATTTTGTCGCCAAGGGCACGCCGCCGGGCGCCATCGAGTTTTTCTCGCACGGCACCACCATCACCACCAACGCGCTTTTGGAAATGCGCGGCGCCAAGGTCGGGCTGCTCATCACCGATGGCTACCGCGCGGTGCAGGAAGTACAGAGCCAGGGCCGTGACGGCAATCCATTCGATTATTTCTATGACAAGCCGGTGCCGTTGGCGCCGCAGAGCATGACGCGCGAAATTCCCGGCCGGGTCGATTGGGAAGGGGCCGAGCTGACGGCGCTGGACGAGGGGGCGGTGCGGGTGGCTGCCCGTGAGCTGTTCGCCGCCGGGGCCAATTCCATCGCCGTCTGTTACCTGTTTTCCTACACCAATCCGGCGCATGAGGACCGCACCCGCGACGTGATCCTCGAGGAATTTCCCAAGGCGCACGTCTCCCTGTCATCGGAAGTACTGCCCCGCATCCGCGAATGGCCGCGCCTGTCGACCACCTTGCTGAATGCCTATCTCGGCCCGGTGCTGGTGGACTATATCGGGCATCTGAATGGCGGGCTGGATGACGGCGGGGTGACGACGCAGCAGCGCTTCCTGATGCAATCCAATGGCGGGGTGATGCCGTTCTCCGCCGCGGTGCAGGGCGGCAAGACAGTCTATACTTTATTTTCCGGCCCGGCGGCCGGGGCGCAGGCGAGCGCCTATCTGGCCGGCGACGATGCGCAAAAGGGCATCGTGACGCTGGATATGGGCGGCACGTCGTGCGACATCGCCTTTATCGAAGGCGGCACGCCGCTGGAGGTCACCGAAGTAGTGGTCGACCGCCGGCCCATGGGCGTACCGGCGCTGGATCTCACGACCATTTCCGCCGGCGGCGGGTCCATCGCCTGGATCGATCACGGCGGGTTCCTGTGTGTCGGACCGCAAAGCGCCGGCGCGGCGCCGGGCCCGGCGTGCTATGGCAAGGGCGGCGAGAACCCGGCGGTGACCGATGCGGACATCACGCTGGGCTATCTCAATCCGGGTTATTTCCTGGGCGGCTTGCAGAGCCTCGATGTGGCGGCGTCGGAAGCGGCGCTGAAATCCAAGATCGCCGAGCCGCTGGGCATGAGCGTGCGCGAGGCCGCCGCCGGCATTCGCCAGATCGTCGATCAGCGCATGGCCGATGAGGTCAAGGTGTTCGGCGCCAAGCGCGGCGTCGATCCGCAGGATTTCACCCTGCTGCCGTTTGGCGGGGCAGGGGCGGTGCATGCCGCCTCGGTCGCCGAGGAGCTTGGCATGACGCGCATCTTCGTGCCGCCGCGGCCCGGCGCGTTTTCGGCGCTCGGGCTGCTGTGTACCGACATCGTGCACGATTACGTGCGCTCCGAACTGCGCCCGCTGGATCAGGTCGCGCCCGATCATGCGGAGGAAGTTTTCAGGGCGCTGGAGGCCCGCGGGCTGGCCGAGCTGGAAGAAGAAGGCATTGCCGCGGAGGGCGCGCGGTTCGAGCGCGAGCTCGACGTGCGCTATACCGGGCAGGGCTACGAGCTTCGCGTCGGGCTCGACGGGCTCGGCGCCGATGGCGGGCTGAAGGCCGCCGATATGGCAGCGGCGCGCGACCGGTTCGACGATCACCACGCGCGGATCCATGGTCACGCGGCCAAGGACCGCTCGGTGGAAATCGTCTCCTACCGGGTGCGGCTCCGGGTCGCGGTGCCCAAGTACCAGCCGGTGCCGGCCGCCGAATGCATCGAGGCGCCGGCGCCCGCCGATGCCGTGAAGGGCGTCCGCACGGTTTATTTCGATGGCAAGACGGGCACCGAGACCATTCTCTACGAGCGGGACAGGCTGCCCATCGGGGCGATTCTCGAAGGCCCCGCCATTGTCGAGCAATTCGATTCCACCATCGTCGTGCCAGTCGGTTGGACGGGGCGGGTCGATGGTTATGCCAATCTCATCCTCAGCCGGGAGCGCTAGTGCGGGATGAATTTACGTCGAACAGGCCCCACCTCACCCCAACCCTCTCCCCCCCAATGGGGCGGAGAGGGAGTTAGCTCGGACCATGCAAATGCGTCCCCCTCCGCCCATTGGGGGGAGGGGACAGGGGAGGTGGGTATGCGTCGCCCTGTCACAACTAAAATAATCTCGCTCTAGAATCGTGGAAGGAAGAACCATGGACGGACAAGCAAGCACGACCCCCGCCGTCAATCCGGTAACGGTGCAGATCATCCGCAATAAGGTCTCCAGCCTGGTGGATGAGATGCATTACCATTTCTACCGCTCGGGCTATTCCACCATCATCCGGGAATCGCGCGATTTCAGCTGCGTTATCCTGGATAAGCGCGGCCGGCTGATCATCCCGCCGCCCATGTTTTTCCACGGCATTGCCTATCGCACCTTCGTGGAAAACATTTTCAAGAATTACCGGATGGAGGAGCTGGAAGACGGTGACGTGTTCGTCTCCAACCATCCCTACGAGGCCGGCATGCCGCATGTGTCCGACATGGGGTTCGTCGCGCCGATTTATGCGGAGGGCAAGCTGATTGGCTTTTCCGCCTCCATCGCGCACAAAGCCGATATCGGCGGCACCAACCCGGGCAGCACGTCCGCCAATTCCACCGAGATGTATCATGAGGGGCTGCTGCTGCCGCCCATCAAGTACTACCGCGCCGGCGAGCCCGATGAGGATATCGAACGGGTCATCCTCGGCAACAGCCGGCAGCCCGATCTGGTGCGTGGCGACATCCATGCCCAGGTGGCGGCGACGATCATGGGGGTGGAGCGGCTCAAGGAGATCTCGGCGCGGTTCGGCGCCGATACGGTCATGGGATCGTTCGACGCCATTCTTGACGGCGCCGCCGATGAGCTGCGCAAGGCCATCGCGGCGCTGCCCGATGGTGTGTCGTCGGCGGAAGGCTTTATGGACGATGACGGCGTCGACCGTGACACGCCGGTGAAGTTCGCGGTGACCATCACCATCGATGGCGACCGCGCGATCTTCGATTATTCCAATTCGGGGCCGCAGGCGCGCGGGCCGGTCAATCTGCGCCCGGCCATGGTGGAAGCCTGCACGTTCTATTGTCTGGTGGGGGCGCTGGGGCCGCACGATCTGCATTACAATGGCGGCATGGCCGACGTGGTGGAGATGAAATTCGCCCCCAATACGGTGACCAATGCGTCGCCGCCCGCGCCGGTCTCATCTTATCAGAAGGCCAATCTGCGGCTGGTCGACGTGATCCTCGACGCCATGTCCAAATTTACCCCGGCCCGCGCCATCGCCGGCTCGGGCTCGTCGGGGTCGCTGCTGATCGCCTGGCAAGGCGGCGGGCGTGCCGGCCATTCGAACATGCAGTATGAGATCATGGGCTCGGCCTATGGCGGCGGCAACGGCCATGACGGCTGCTCGGCCACCGCGACACATCTGTCAAATTTGCACATCACGCCCATTGAAATTCTGGAATCCGAATATCCCTGCCGGGTGACGGAAATGTCCATGATCCCCGATTCAGGCGGCGCCGGCGAATTCCGTGGCGGCACCGTCTTCCGCCGGCGCTACGAATTGCTGCAGGACGCGATCGTCGTGCGCCGCTATGAACGCGCCAAGTTTCCCGCCGGCGGTGTCGAAGGCGGTTCCAACGGTAGGCCGAGCCGATTTGTAAAAGTCGGGCACAATGGCGATGAGACCCCGCTTGAAGCAGCCGGCCGGTTCGAGATGAAGGCCGGCGAGGGGTTCTATCTGGACAAGGCCGGCGGCGGCGGTTACGGCGATCCGAAGAAGCGCGATCCCGACTCGATCAAACGCGACATCGCCGAAGGCTACGTGACGCCCGAAGGCGCCAAGCGGGATTACGGCTTCGACGGCTGATATTTTTGGGAGCGGTCTTGGCTTGGCATTGCTCAGTAAGGCCCCCTCACCCTTCCCACGACACAAGCGTGTCGCGGGCCCCTTCCCTCTCCCGCGAGCGGGAGAGGGTACGTAGGCTTGGCGAGACGTAGTCGAGGTTAGCTGAAGTGGGTGAGGGGAACTTCGCAACTCGAAGATTGGTTGCCCCCGCTAAGGCAAAAAAAGGCCGGGAATTTCCCGGCCTTTTTCCTGGTTTTCGCAGGCGTTTATTATTTCTTCTTTTGCGGTTTCGTACCGAAGACATATTTGGTTGCCTTGGCGATGGCCGACGGCGACATCTTGGCCATGGCGGATTTAATCGTGGCTTGCAATTCGGCGCCCTTGATCGGAATCACCGGCAGCTTGCTCTTCGCCGCTTCCGCCTTGAAATCGGGGTCGTTGACCGTAGCCCAGAAAGCGGTGCGCAGCGGCTCGATCAGGTTGGAAGGAACGCCGGGCGGCATGGCGAGGCCGCGGCCGATGATGGAGGCCGTCGACAGCATGGCGGAAGCAGCCCTGTCGTGGTCGTTGGTGGCGAGTTCGGTCAACAACGGCAGGGCCGGCAGTTCGGGCTCGCGCGTAAAGCCGATCTGGGCCAGCTTGACCACGAAATTTTTGCCCTCCGGCTTATCGAACCAATGCGGGTGGTTGGCCTTCCAGGAGACCCAGCTGTTGGTCATTCCGAAGGTTTCTCCCCGCTCCACTGAAAGCGACGTCCCCGCCGATCCCTTGTAGCCGGTGACAATCTTGAATCTCGTGCCGAGGACGCCGTTCATCATGGCCGGCACCAGATAGGTCGGCGACCCGGTGCCCGTCGAGGCGACGATAAGTTCCTTGTTTCGCAGATCCTCGACGGAACGTATGCCGGTGTCGCGGCGCACGATCATGATCTGGTTGGCGCCGAAGACCGTGCCGAGCCAGCTGAATTTGGTGGTCTTGTACTTCACTCTCTTGGGCCTCAAGAGCTCGGAAACGACGATCATTTCCGGCGGCATCATCACGTAAAGGCCGTTTTTCGGCATGGCGTTATAGGCGTAGTTGGCCATTTTGAGCCCGCCGGCGCCGGGCATGCTCTGCATAATGACGGTAGGATTGCCGGGGATATGCTTGCCGATATGCTTGGACAGCAGCAGCGATGTCTGGCCGTACGTGCCGCCGACGCCGTATCCAAACACCAGCGTGACGGTCCTGTTTTTGTATACGTCGGCAACGTTCTGCGCCGCGGCAATCTGCGCCGTTAAAGTACCGGCGGCGATCAGAGCGAGGCCGGTCAAAATTTTTCTAGGCATGTAATATCTCCTATTAAAAATATCTATCAGACGGGACTATGCAGTGATTCGCGCCCCTTTTCTAGGGTAATCTTCGGTCTGGAAAGAAAGTCGGGCGCGCGTCCCCGGCGCCTTTCCGCCGACCCGGCCGGCTCAGTTCAGCGCATAAAGACGCTTGGCGTTGTCGTCGAGGATCTTGTCGGCGGATCTGGCTGGAATTTTACCGTCGCTGCGAAGGCGCCGCAAAGCCTCTATCTCGGTCGAGGTGTCGTTGTGGCCGTAATCGGTTCCGACGACGATATTGTCGTCGCCAACCGCATCGAGGATGTAGTCCAGATCGTCGGTGACCTGGCAGGCGACGAAGATGTTGTTGTCGCCGAGAACATCCTTGGGCAATTCCTCGCCGCGGCGCTGCATGCGGAGCGAAATATCGTTGAGCGCGTAGGGGATCCACTGGGCGCTAAGTTCGACAAAGCCCCAGCGCGTATTGGGAAACTTCTGCGGGATATGGTTCCACAGCAGCTGGTGAAAGGCGCCGACGCCGGTGACCTTGAATTTATTGAAGCCCGGTTCCTCGCGATAGACCTCGTGAACGTCGAAATTGGCGACACCCGAATGCAGACAGATCGGCAGGTTGAATTCGGCCGACATTTCATAGAGCGGGAAGAAGTACGGATCGGAGATCAGCTTGCTGGCTTCGAGCGCGCGGATGAAGATGCCGCAGGCGCCATTGTCCTTGCCGTATTTGAGCTCTTCGCGGACCTTGTCCATGGACAACAGGGGCGGGCAGACCACCCAGCGCAGTTCTTCCGGGGAATGCTTGTTGATCTGGCCGAGCCAGCGGTTATAGCCCTTGCACAGCGCGTAATCGATTTCGGCATTGACGGTGATCGGGCGCAGGAAAAGCGTCGGGTAAAGCACCTGGACGTCGATTTCCAGCTCCTTCATGTGGTCGATCCGCGCCTGGACATCCGACATTTCGCGCGATGCCTCGGACGTATCGAGGCCCATGTTCACCTGCTTGTTGTGAATACGGCCATCGACGACCCAGTACTCGCGGACCACGTTGCCGCTCGTGCCCAGCGTTGTTTCACCGCTCTGCTGGGTGACGACCATGGGCGTGTGTCGCTTGAATTCCGCATCCATGTGTTCCCATGTGGCGGGTGACTCAAGAACATGAGCATCGGCATCGATGGTTGCCATTATTACCTCCCAAATTGGTGTCGTTTTTAAGCGCAGCCTGCTTTCTGGCTCAGCATACGCATTTTTCGCCCACTGCCAAGATCACAACGGCGCGGGGACCACTACTGTCCGGTTTAATCTCACTCCCACCACCCGTCATGGTCGGCCTTCGCCACTACTGTCCGGTTTAATTTCACTCCCCCACCCGTCATGGTCGGCGAAGGCCGGCCATCCACGTTTTTCTTTTGTTTTCGCCTGTTTTACTGCGGCGCGAAAAACAAAAACGCGTGGATGGTCGGCCTTCGCCACTACTGTCCGGTTTAAATTTCATGCCCATTGTAACGTCATCTGATTTTGATT
>JAQBTY010000220.1 GCA_027624735.1 Pseudomonadota bacterium
GTGGGGGGGGGGGGGGGGGGGGGAACTCTATCAACAATGTTTATTTATGCAAATACGAACGCGGGTAAATGTGTAATGCTCACACCATGTTGATGCCCGAACCCGATGCGAGTGTTATCGCCCGGCGAGCCGAAATCATTCGTGAATTGAAGCGGATTGTGCCGGGCGAGGGCGTGATTGCCGAGCAGGAAGCCTTGCGCGCCTATGAATGCGACGGTCTCACCGCCTATCACCAGCTGCCGCTGATTGTCGTCCTGCCCGAAACCACCGTGCAAATTTCCCGGCTGCTCCGCTATTGCAAGTCACAGGGGGTTAAGATCGTGCCGCGCGGTGCCGGGACATCCTTGTCGGGCGGCGCGTTGCCGCTGGCCGATGCGATCACGGTAGGTCTCGGCAAATTCAACCGGCTCCTCGATATCGATTATGCCAACCGCTGTGTAACCGCCCAGCCCGGGGTCACCAATCTCGCCATTACCCAGGCGGTTGAAGGGGACGGGTTCTACTACGCCCCCGATCCGTCGAGCCAGATCGCCTGTACCATTGGCGGCAATGTGGCGGAAAATTCGGGCGGTGTGCATTGTCTCAAATATGGCCTGACCACCAATAATCTGCTGGGTATAGAGCTGGTCCTGATGGATGGCGAAATCATACGCCTTGGCGGCAAGCACCTTGATGCGGGCGGTTACGATCTGATGGGTATTGTCACCGGATCGGAAGGGCTGCTCGGGATCATCACCGAAGTAACGGTCCGTATTCTGCCCAAACCGCCGACAGCACGCGCGCTGCTGATCGGATTCGAGTCGAGCCGGGCGGCGGGCGACTGCGTGGGCGCGATCATCGCCGCGGGCATCATCCCGGGCGGCATGGAGATGATGGACAGGCCGGCGATCCGTGCGACCGAGGATTTTGTCCATGCCGGCTATCCGCTCGATGTCGAAGCCCTGTTGATCGTCGAGCTTGACGGTCCGGAGGTAGAGGTTGATTTTTTGGTGGCCCGGGTGGAAGCCCTTGCGCGCTCGGCCGGCGCGGTATCGGTGCGGGTCAGTGAGGGCGAGGAACAACGTCTGTTGTTCTGGTCCGGCAGAAAAGCCGCCTTTGGGGCGGTCGGCCGCATTTCGCCGGATTATTTCTGCATGGATGGAACCATTCCGCGCCACAAATTGCC
The DNA here is from genome assembly GCA_027624735.1 of Pseudomonadota bacterium. GTDB lineage: Bacteria > Pseudomonadota > Alphaproteobacteria > MPNO01 > UBA2964 > JAQBTY01. The sequence goes on from JAQBTY010000220.1 coordinate 1,166, forward strand.
GGAGGTTCTTGGCCGCGTGGCCGAATTGTCGCGCGAATACGGGCTCGCCGTGGCCAATGTGTTTCACGCCGGTGACGGCAATCTTCACCCCTTGATCCTGTATGATTCGAACGTGCCGGGTGAGTTGGAAGCGGCGGAGGAATTCGGCGCCGAGATCCTGAAACTCTGTGTCGAAGTGGGCGGCGTGCTAACTGGGGAGCATGGCGTCGGGGTCGAAAAACGCGATCTCATGGGCACCATGTTCAGCGAAGAAGACCTCAACCAGCAGCAGCGGGTGAAATGCGCGTTCGATCCCGCCCAGCTGCTTAATCCCGGTAAGGTATTCCCGACCTTGCATCGGTGCGCCGAGCTTGGCCGGGTCCATATCCACCAGGGGGCCAACCGGTTCCCCGATTTGCCGAGATTTTAGGGCGCTCATGGCCGCCGAGATTTCAGTACCGGTCGATGAAGACGGCGTGCGGGACATTGTTGAATCCTGCCTGGCCAATGAGACCGCGCTGGAAATCATGGGGGCCGGCACCAAACGGTCTTTGGGTAGACCGATGGCCGCCAAGCAAATCCTGACAACCCGCGCCCTGTCGGGAATTACTCTTTATGAGCCGGCCGAGCTTGTGTTGCGGGCGCACGCCGGAACCTTGCTTTCCCATCTTCAGGCGGCGCTGGAAAAAGAGGGTCAGCAGCTTGCGTTCGAGCCGCCCGATCTGGGTCCGCTATTGGGTGGCGACACGGACGCAGGCACCATCGGCGGTGTCGTCGCCAGCAATCTGGCCGGGCCGCGGCGGTTTCGCGCCGGCGCCGCCCGGGATCATCTGCTGGGCGCGCGCGTCGTCACCGGCCGCGCCGAGGTGATCAAGACAGGCGGCCGCGTGGTCAAGAACGTCACCGGCTATGACCTCTGCAAATTGCTCACCGGCTCCTATGGCACGCTGGGCGTGCTGACCGAGGTAACGCTCAAGGTACTGCCGGCGCCGGAAAAAACCCGGACATTGCTTGTTTTCGGTCTGGATGCGCAAGCGGCGCAAACGGCGATGGCGACGGCTCTCAACAGCCCGCATGATATTTCCGGTGCGGCTTACCTGCCTGAAGCGGTCGCGATGCGGTCGGGCGTCGGCTATGTGGCGGATGCCGGCAAATCCGTGACCGCCTTCCGCCTGGAAGGTCCCGAACCGTCCGTCATCGCGCGCGGCGCGGCGGTGCGCGCGCTCATGGCCGGGCAGGGATCGGTGGAAGAACTACACTACCACAATTCAAAAAAATTCTGGGATGAGGTGGGGCGCGCGGCGTCCTTCGCCGACGAAACCGATACGCCGGTCTGGCGCGTTTCCCTCCCGCCGGCCGACATGGCGCGGGTCATGGCGGCGATCGGCGCGCGCGGCCTGACGGAATATTACGCGGACTGGGGCGGCGGGTTGATCTGGATCCGCATCGGCGCCAAGCCCGAAGATGCCCCCGAGGATGCTTGTGCCGCCGTGATCCGGAATGCGATCGCCCCCTGCGGCGGGCACGCGACATTGGTCCGCGCATCAAATGCTATGCGGTCGCGCGTGCCGGTCTTTCAGCCCGCCCCGCCGGGGCTGGCTGCCCTGTCGGCGCGCATCAAGCATGGCTTCGATCCGCACCACATTCTCAATCGCGGCCGCATGGTCGACGGGGTTTAGGCGATGCAAACTCATTTCACGCCAGGCCAACTCGCTGATCCCGCCATAGGGGAGGCCAACTCCATTCTGCGCGCCTGTGTTCATTGCGGGCTCTGTACGTCGACCTGCCCGACCTACCGGCTGCTGGGGGATGAGCTAGACAGCCCGCGCGGGCGCATTTACCTGATGAAGGAAATGCTGGAACAGGACCGGCCGCCGTCGCCGACCGATGTCCGCCACATCGACCGGTGCCTGTCCTGTCTGTCCTGCATGACGGCCTGTCCCGCAGGCGTTCACTACATGCATCTGGTCGACCATGCGCGGAGCCATATCGAGAAAACCCACCGCCGTCCGCTGGTGGAGCGCGTGATCCGCGATCTGCTGGGCCGGATTCTGCCCTACCCGGACAAGGTCAGGTGGGTTCTGGAAGCCGCCCGTCTGGCTCGCCCCTTTGCCGCGCTATTTCCGGGAACGCTCGGTCGACTCACAAATCTCGCGCCGGCCAGTCAGAAAAATAAAGTGGTGACCCCACCGGACGCAAAATCATTTTATCCGGCCGAGGGAGAGCGGAAATTTCGGGTTGCATTGCTCGCCGGCTGTGTTCAGCCCGGTATCGCCCCTCAGATAAACGCGGCCAGCATCCGTGTTTTGACCCGGCACGGCTGTGAGGTCGTTGTCCCTCCTGAGGCGGGGTGTTGCGGCGCATTAACCCACCATCTTGGCCAGGAAGCGCGTGCTACGTCGGCGGCGGCGGCTAATATCCGGGCATGGATGTCCCTATTAGAAGGGGAGGGGCTCGATGCTATCATCGTAAATGCGTCGGGTTGCGGCACCATGATCAAGGATTACGGCCATCTGTTCCGGTTCGATACCGAGCTGATGGAATCGGCGAAAACTATCGCATCACTGGCAAGAGACATAAGCGAATTTTTGAGCGAAAATTTTGGCGACATAGGCGCGACAACCGACAAAACGTCGCCGCCCCTGCGGGTAGCCTACCAGTCGGCCTGTTCCCTGCGGCATGGCCAGAAAATTCAGCGCGAGCCGGTGGCGCTCTTGCAATCCTGCGGGTTCGAGGTCACCGAGCCGCGCGATTCTCATTTGTGCTGCGGGTCGGCCGGCACTTACAATATTCTCCAGCCCGACATCGCCGACCGCCTGCGCGATGACAAAATTGACGCGCTGGCCCGGACCGGCCCTCAGGTGATTGCCAGCGGCAACGTGGGGTGTATGGTTCAACTGGCGTCGGTCGCGCCCTGGCCGGTTGTTCACACGGTCGAGCTTCTCGACTGGGCGACTGGTGGCCCGCGACCGGAGGCCCTGTCGGGCGTAACAACGTAAGGAGACCGGCATTGTCAGGGGGCAAACCATGAAACGGGTGATGGCCTGGATGGCGGCGGCGTCGCTGAGCTTCGCCATGCCGACACTGGGCGGCCAGAACGATCCCCGGCTGCCATCGCTGTTCGACGCCTTGAGCGCGGCGCGCAGCGCGGCGGACGCGGCGCCCATCGAAGGACAAATCTGGGCGCTGTGGACCAGTTCTGGCGAGTCGGAAATTGACAGCTTCATGGCGATCGGTCTTTCTGCCATGGGCGCCCAGGATTATCCGGAGGCCCTTGCCGCCTTTGGCCGGATCATAGAAAAAAAGCCCGATTTCGCGGAAGGCTGGAACAAACGCGCGACAGTCCATTACCTGATGGGCGATTATCAACGCTCGACCGAAGACATAGAACGTGTGCTGGCGTTGGAGCCACGCCATTTCGGCGCCCTGTCCGGGCTCGGTCTCATTGCGCTGGCCCTCGGCGAGCCCGAGCAGGCACTCGAGGCCTTCGAGACCGCGCTGATGATCCACCCCAACATGGCCGGCGCCGATACCCATATCCGGGAGCTGCGCGAAATGTTGAAGGGGCGCGGGATCTGACGCCCTAGGGTATGAGCGCTAAAGCCCGGGGGGCTAACTGATCCAGGCGATACGGAGGATGTTCGTCGCGCCCGGTGTGCCGAACGGGACGCCGGCGGTGATGACCAGGCTCTTCGTTGTCCTGGCGAAATCGTACTGCACCGCGATCGCGCACGCCTTGACAACCATATCGCTGAAATCCTGAACGTCTTCGGTAAGGACGCATTGCACGCCCCAGGCCACGGCAAGCCGCCGCGCCGCCGCGGGCTTTTCCGTGAGGCACAGGATCGGAACATCCGGCCGTTCGCGGGCGGCGCGGAGCGCTGTCGAACCGGAGGTAGTATAGGTGACGATGGCCGCCGCAGAGATGGTATGGGCGACCTGCCGCGCGGCCGCGGTAATGGCGTCCGGCGCGGTGGCCTCGGGATCCTGATGCGTCGTCTCGAGCTGGGCCCAGAATATGGGATCCCGTTCGACGCGGAGGATGATGCGGTTCATCATGGCGACGGCTTCAAGCGGATACTGGCCGGAGGCGGTTTCCGCCGATAACATGACCGCATCGGCGCCATCGTAGATCGCGGTGGCGACATCGGAGGCCTCGGCGCGGGTCGGCGCCGGCGCGCTGATCATCGATTCCAGCATCTGGGTCGCCACCACCACCGGTTTTCCCTGCTCGCGGCATTCGCGGATGATCTGTTTCTGCAGGCTGGGTACGTCCTCCGGCGGCAATTCGACGCCCAGATCGCCACGCGCGACCATGACGGCGTCGGACTGGCTGACGATTTCATCCAGATGTTCGATGGCCGCCGGTTTCTCGAGCTTGGACATGATGGCGGCGCGTCCGGCGATCAGCCGGCGGGCTTCGGCGATGTCTGCGGGACGTTGCACGAAACTGAGCCCGATATAATCGACACCCTGGTCGAGCGCGAAATCAAGATCTTTCCGGTCTTTTGGCGTGAGCGGAGAAATCGGTAGCATGGCGTTGGGGACGTTTAACCCCTTATTATTGGTCAGCGTGCCGCCGGTAATTACTTCCGTGATGGCGAAATCGGCGCCGGCTTCAGTGACACGCAGGCGCAACTTGCCATCGTCGAGAAGCAGATCCGTTCCCTCGGAAATAGCCCTGAAAATTTCGGGATGCGGCAGCGGGATGCGATTGGCATTGCCGGGAGTCTTGTCGAGGTCGACCCGAATAGTGGCGCCTCGCACAAGATTCAGCGCTCCGCCTTCCATGCTGCCGACGCGGAGTTTCGGGCCCTGCAGATCGGTCAGGATACCGATGGGACGGCCGACTGCCCGTTCCAGCGCTCTGATGGTAGCGACCCGCCGTGCGTGGTCGGCGTGGCTGCCGTGGCTGAAATTCAGGCGAAAGACATCCGCGCCCGCTTCGAACAGCGAGCGGATTATTTCCGGCGTCTCGCTCGCTGGGCCGAGCGTAGCCACGATTTTTGCCTGACGAAGACGGCGCATAAAAGGCCTTATAGATTAACCGCTGATTTGGAGCCAGCACCGATCAGAATGGCGCGAAAATCATTGACATTGGTTAACGTCGGTCCGGTTTTCACAAGATCGCCCAGGGCGCCGAACAGCGACGCGCTGTCGTGATCGCGCAGCATCCGTGCCGGGTCGAGGCCCAGGGCGCGGGCCCGGGCGAGGCTGTCAGGCCGCAGGATCGCGCCCGCCGCCTCGGAATTGCCGTCGATCCCGTCCGTGTCGCATGCGATCGCTGAGATGCCGGGATGGCCGTCTAGCGCCAAACCCAGGGCGAGCAAATATTCTGTATTGCGGCCGCCCGATCCGCTGTTGCCGGTCACGGTTACCGTGGTTTCGCCCCCCGACAGCAAGACCAGCGGCAAGCGGCCGGGATCCGAGGCGGGGATGAGCGCCAGCGCGGCATGCGCGGCCCCGACGGTACTTGCCTCGCCTTCGATCGCGTCGCCGAGACAGTCAACGTGATAGCCTGCCAGTCTTGCCGCGGCCGCCGCGCCATCCAGCGCCTCTCGCGCGCGGGCTATAATAGTGACGCGGTCGCCCTCGAAGCCGGGGTCACCAGGTTTGGGTGATTCCGCCGCCGGATCCGCCAGCCATGCGGCAATTTCCGGCGGCAGGGTTAGGTTGTAACGGGACAGCGTCTCAAGGGCGTCGGTCACCGTCGTTCGATCCGGCAGGGTCGGTCCGGAGGCGATAAGGGCCGGGTCGTCGCCCGGTATGTCCGAGATGGCCAGGGTGACTATGCGCGCCGGGTGGGCGGCGCGCGCGAGCCGCCCACCCTTGATGGCCGACAGGTGTTTGCGCACCGTGTTGATTTCGCTGATGGTCGCGCCGGAACGCAGCAGCGCACGGGAGAGCGCCTGCTTGTGGGCCAGTGTCACCGCCGGCGCCGGCAAGGCCAGCAGAGCCGATCCGCCACCTGACATCAGGGCGAGCAGTTGATCGCCTTCGGACAAGGTGGCCGCCATCGCCATGATGCGCGCCGCTGCCGCCTGTCCGGCATCGTCGGGCACCGGATGGGCCGCTTCAATGACCGTGATGCTGTCGCAGGCGACGCCATGGCCATAGGGAACGCCCACCAGTCCCGCGATGTCGCCCCGCCACTGTTGTTCCACCGCCCGCGCCATGGCGGCCGCCGCCTTACCGGCCCCGACCACAAGAGTCCGGCCCGGCACGGGCGGTGGCAGATGGGAAACTATCCGGCTTTCCGCCGACACTGCCTCAAGTGCGGCTTCGAAAAGCGTTCGAAGAGGGCGATCCTGCTCTGCGGTCATCGACTGTTATCCCAATGTCGGGGGAAGGCTATCCGGTTTGATCTCACATCTACCCCCCCC
>JAQBTY010000221.1 GCA_027624735.1 Pseudomonadota bacterium
TGCGCCGGACTGGTATCATCCCGGCCGGTCGGCTTGTGCGCGGCTCGGCCCTATCGTTCTGGCTCGGTTCGGCGAACTGCATCCGCGGATCATCCGCGCGCTGGATGCGGAAGGTCCCCTCGCCGCGTTCGAGGTTTTTCTCGACAACGTACCGCCGGCGCGAAAAAAAGCCGGCACCGCCAAGCCGCTGCTGACCCTGCCGCCGTACCAGCCGGTGCACCGCGATTTCGCCTTTATTGTCGATGATTCCATCGCCGCCGGCGATGTACTCAAGACCATCCGCTCGGTCGACCGCGACCTGATCGGCGATGTCTCGCTGTTTGACGTCTATCGCGGCAAGGGTGTCGATGACGGCAAGAAATCTTTCGCCCTGGCCGTGACGCTACAGCCGGTCGAGGCGACCATGACCGATGAGCAGATCGACAACGTGGCGAACAAGATCGTGGCTGCGGTCGCCAAGCAGAATGGCGGCGTGCTGCGGAGCTAGAAATCCTTGCTGTCGGCGCGCGCTGATCACACCCGGAACCTTGAAGAAGGGCATTTAAACCACCGTGACCCTCACGCTCTATAACTTCCCGCAATCGACCTGCAGTCAGAAGGTCCGTCTGGTGCTGTGGGAAAAGGGGCTGGCGTTCGAAGACCGGATTGTCGATCACAAGAGCCGCGAACATCTCAAACCGGCGTACTTGGCCCTCAATCCCAACGGGGTGGTGCCGACGCTGGTTCATGACGACGCGGTGATCATCGATTCCTCCGTGATCATCGAGTATCTGGACGAAATCTTTCCGGAACCCTCCATGTCCATGCCGGACGCTGTTGGGCGGGCCCATATGCGTAAATGGTTGCGCTATTTCGAGGAAGTGCCGACACCGGCTATCCGGGTGCCGTCGTTCAACAAGTATTTGGTGAAACGCTACGAATCGCTGCCCGATGACGAATACGACCAGATGGCGGAAGACCATCCGATCCGTAAGCATTTTTACCAGCGCCTCGCCAAGCGCGGGTTTGGCGACGCGGAAACCCGCGAAGCGTCGGAGCGATTGCAACAGACGGTGGACCGTGTCGAGACGGCCCTGGCGGCGGATGGCCGTCCCTGGCTGATGGGCGATCGGATTACCGTCGCCGATGCCTGTCTGCTGCCGACCATCGACCGGGCGTCGGATCTCGGCCTCGGCGGCATGTGGGAAAAATCCCACCCCAATGTAACGGCATGGTATGCCCGCTATAGGGGTCGGTCCGCCTACAGACAGACCTATTATTCCGGCAGCCGGTTAACGGAAATTTTCGATCCGGCGGGCTAATCGTCTATCGGAAAGCTTGCCGTTAGGCCGGCAAAACCCTATGTTCCGCCGCATCCCATGGGGATGCTGTTATGCGGGCCGGCGCCGGCAGAATGAAATGACCTGAGATGACAGACCTATCCCACATCCGCAATTTCGCGATCATCGCGCATATCGATCACGGCAAGTCGACGCTGGCCGACCGGTTGATCCAGACCTGCGGCGGGGTGACGGCGCGTGAGCTCAAGGAACAGATGCTCGACACCATGGAGCTCGAGCGCGAACGGGGCATCACCATCAAGGCGCAGACCGTCCGGCTGATCTACAAAGCCCGGAACGGCGAGACCTATCAGCTCAATCTGATGGACACGCCCGGCCATGTGGATTTCGCCTATGAGGTCAGCCGGTCGCTGGCGGCCTGCGAAGGCTCGTTGCTGGTGGTCGATGCATCCCAGGGGGTCGAGGCGCAGACGCTCGCCAATGTGTATCTGGCGCTCGACGCCGATCACGAGATTATCCCGGTGCTGAACAAAATCGATTTGCCGGCGGCCGAGCCCGAGCGGGTGCGCCAACAGATCGAAGACGTCATCGGGCTCGACGCGTCCGAGGCGATTTCGGTATCGGCCAAGACCGGCCAGGGGATCGAAGACGTGCTTGAAACGCTGGTGGCGCGCTTGCCGCCGCCGGTTGGTGAAAAAGACGCGCCGCTGAAGGCGCTGCTGGTGGATAGCTGGTACGATCCCTATCTCGGCGTGATCGTTCTGGTGCGTCTCCATGACGGCGTGCTGAAGCGCGGCATGAAAATCCGTTTCATGGCCACCAACGCGTTGCACCAGGTTGATTCGGTGGGTGTCTTCACGCCCAAGCGCACCGAGGTGGATGCGCTTTATCCCGGCGAGCTCGGCTTTATCACGGCGTCGATCAAGCATGTGGCGGAAACCAATGTCGGTGACACGATCACCGAGGACAAGAACAGGACCGCCGAAGCGCTGCCCGGTTTCAAGCCCAGCGTGCCGGTCGTCTTCTGCGGCCTGTTCCCGATCGATGCCGCCGATTATGACGATCTGCGGGAAAGTCTGGCCAAGCTGCGGCTCAACGATTCCAGTTTTCATTTCGAGGCGGAAACCTCGGCGGCGCTGGGGTTCGGTTTCCGTTGCGGCTTTCTCGGGCTGCTCCACCTTGAGATTGTGCAGGAACGGCTGACCCGCGAGTTCGATCTCGAATTGATCACCACCGCGCCGTCGGTGATCTATCGGGTGCATTTGAACGACGGCACCATGGAAGAAATCCACAATCCCGCCGACTGGCCCGACCCGGTCAAGATCAAGTCGATCGAGGAGCCCTGGATCAAGGCGACCATCCTGGTGCCCGACGAATTTCTCGGCGCGGTGTTGACGCTGTGCCAGGAACGGCGCGGGATGCAGCTCGACCTGACCTATGCCGGCAACCGCGCCATGGCGGTCTATCGCCTGCCGCTCAACGAGGTGGTGTTCGATTTCTACGACCGGCTGAAATCGGTCAGCCGAGGCTATGCCAGCTTCGATTATAATTTAGAAGGCTATGTGGAAGGCGATCTGGCCAAGGTCTCGATCCTGGTCAACGCGGAGCCGGTCGATGCGCTGTCGATGATCGTCCATCGCAGCCAGTCCGAGGCGCGCGGCCGCTCGATCTGCTCCCGCCTCAAGGATCTGATCCCGCGCCAGCTGTTCAAGATACCGGTGCAGGCGGCGATCGGCGGCAAGGTGATCGCGCGTGAAACCATCAGCGCCATGCGCAAGGACGTCACCGCCAAATGCTATGGCGGGGACGTGTCGCGCAAGCGCAAGCTGCTGGACAAGCAGAAGGAAGGCAAGAAGCGGATGCGTCAGTTCGGCTCCGTCGAAATCCCGCAATCCGCCTTCATCGAAGCGCTCCGCATCAGCGAGGAATAGCCCGCATCCGCTGCCCCGCGGGGCTTGCCTATCGCCGTCCCCGCATGGGCCTGTGGCGGTGCCGTTTGCGGCAGAAAACCGTCGCCAGCAGGCCGGGGATGCCAAAGACCAGCCAGCCGGGCCATAGCAGGACGGTAGTAATCACCGGCTCCCACAGCCAGGGGGCCACGTAACGCTGAATACCCGCTTGCGCGCCGTTGAGGCTCGGTGAATGCAGTCTGAACCACATTTCGCCCAGTGTGAGCGTGCGCCAGCCGCCTTGGCTGTTCACGGCCGCCATCACCTCATAGGCAAGTGCGCCCAGCGCCGCCAGGACCAAAATCCAGCCAAATATCCGACAGACGATCAAATTGCCCCCCCCCGCTTCCATCTTGGGATCGGTAAACCCTGCGGCAAGCCTAGAGAGGCGCGGCGTTCCCCGCAAGGAAAGTCTTCCCGCGTTCAGGGTCCAGGAGGACCTTGCTCATCGGCGATAAATTTGCTGCCTCACGATGATTCCCCACGCGCCCAATCTGTGTTAGACAGTCCTCCGCCGGAGGGGTGGCCGAGTGGCTGAAGGCGCACGCTTGGAAAGCGTGTATGCGGGTAACCGTATCGAGGGTTCGAATCCCTCTCCCTCCGCCAATTTCTTTGTCCGAATTTTCATAAAATTGTTGGTTTTCCGGGTGTTTTGGGCCATAATGTGGTTCGATCTTTAATGAACCTCGCGTAAATGGCAAACAAGTTAGCAAACATCTTTGCAAACAACTGCTCCGGAATCGCCGCATATGTTCAGGGTTGAAGGCTGGCCGCATCTGTATCGCCATACAAATGGCACGCTCTACTATGTCCGGAGGGTGCCAACCGATATCGCTGGTTCAGTGGGCGGGCGGCAATTCAAGCGTTCGCTCAAACACCGCGATGAACGCCTTCCAGGGGCCAAGAGCGCCTATGACCTGATCCACCGTGAGGTTGAGACGTATATTTCCAGGATACGTCAGGGCGTCAGTGCCGGCGATGCTCAGCGTGAGTATGAACTGGCGGTGATCCGCGCGCAGCGTATGGGCTTTGATTTTAGGCCAATGGCTGAGCTTGCCAGCGACGTTGATGTAAACGAGCTGGTTGATCGCCTGATTGCGGTTGAGAAGAAGATTGAAAACACGAGCGATCCCGATGTCGATGCGGTCTTAGGCGCTGTATCCCGTCCTGAGATAACCATCAGCGCAGCCCTTGAACGATACGTAGAGCTCAACAAGAACGAGCTGAGAGACAAAAACCCCAGCCAGCGGCAACGCTGGCGAAACCCTCTCTACCTCGCGATTAAGAATTTTACGGATTTGATTGGCGATAAAGCGTTGCCCGAGATCACGCGCGACGACGCGCTGAAATTCCGTGAATGGTGGATCGATGAGCGCATCGGCCAGGACGTGGGCACCGCCAATACCGCCAACAAGAATCTGATGGCCCTGCGCAAAATTTACAGGGTGGTGAACGACACATATCGGTTGGGATTGGAAAATCCTTTTGTAGGTCTTTCGATCGGCGGCGGGAAAGCGCAGGCGCGGATTTCGCTGAGCCGCGAGTGGATCGAAACGGTCATGCTAAAGGCTGTGGAATTGTCTGGATTGAATGCGCCGGCGCGTGGGGTAATCCTCGCTATGGCGGATACGGGAGCGCGCGTGAATGAGATTACCGGTATCGAAGGAGCAGACATTCTTCTCGATGCGCCTGTGCCGCATATTATCATTCGGCCAAATTCCACTCGGTCATTGAAGACCGCGCATTCGGAGAGAATTATTCCGCTTGTTGGTGTCGCGCTGGCTGCGATGAAGGAAAACCCGAACGGGTTCCCGCGCTATGCCGGAAAGAATGCCAGTGCGTCGGGTGCGATAAATAAGTACCTCCGGGAGAATAAATTATTGCCCGAGGGTGCGACGCTTTATGGTTTGCGCCATGGGTTTCAGGATCGCCTGATCGAGGTTGAAGCGCCTGAGCGCATACAGGCGGATGTAATGGGGCACAAGACACTTCGACCAAAATATGGAAAAGGACCGTCGCTCTCACAAACGCGGGATTGGTTGCAGAAGACGGCGCTCCATCCCGATTGTTGAGGGTGCGTCCGGCGCGCCTGACCGAGCTCTACTCGCCAATGCTCACTGACACAAACAAGCAGGTCTCGTCAAAGACCGGCTTGATGCGCAGCAGAGTACTATCGCCGCAGCGTCGGATTTGCGCGGCACAGGGTAATCGCCCGGCTGATATTTTCCAGGCTCGCCAAGGCGTTTCGTCTGGTGTCCGACCCTGGCTGACTTTGCACCAATTCCTGATGCACCGTTCGGTATATCGCTTGAAGTTGATACAGCGTGAGACCACTCAGTTCGGCGGTAGTGAAAAGCTTTGACATCTTTCTTTCTCCTCTTTGCAACGAGGCCCCGCTCATCGGGACCTTTCGAGGAGTCCCCAAACAGAATCGAGGACAGGAAGGTCTCGATGTGCGGGAAGCAGAAGTGCAAAGGGGAGGCAGGAGATGTTGCTTGAGCAGTGCTTTTGCCGAACCGGTCTTACAAAACTGAAAATCACTACTTTAGGTGGCTATATTACGAATAATCTTAAGGATATGGTCGGTAAGGGACGAAAAACGGCAGAAAACAGCCATTTATATGGTTGTTGTTCATAAAGTATTAATACTAAAGGTTGTATTGTGGGAATAATAGATGGGAGAGTGAAAAGGCATGAAAACAGCGTTTCGGGGGATATATACGGTCGAGGAATTTTTCCAGGCGCTATTCGAAGAGCGCGAAAAATTCCGTGAGCAAGCATGGGATCAAATATATTCGCGGCGCGAGCCTCTTTTACACACCGGTTGATGAATATGGTGATCCGGTCACGCCGGTCCACAAGAACGGTGAGCCTATGAAAGGTTGGTCAAATAATGGGCCGTACCGATCCGCCGCAGACCGATATGATCCGTAACGGGGGAGAGCCATGACACAGCCATGCTACTTGAATTTAGATCAGGCGCGGCAAGTTTTGGCCGAAATGGGGATCGAGTTGACGGAGCGGCAGATGAAACGTGCAGCGGATCAGGATGCCCATGGCAGGCGCAAGATCAGGGCTGTTCAACGCTCTTCACGCTCGGCGATAATTGAACAGCTGGTCGAGTCCCCCGATGGCATTTCGATAACGCGCGTCGGTCATGTTAGCGACGTTGTTGGCGCGCTGTATGCCTTGGCCAGTCTCGGCCACGAAATTCACGCCTTTCGCTGGCATACATATTTCGATGCAGAAGAGGCGTCCACCATCGGTCGCATGGCGCGGCGACTGCAGCAACGCTTGCGTGATGGCCCCCTTGTTCGGCGGATGAACGCTGACTTGGTTGAGCAAGCCGTTGAGTGGGGGGCCGAAGCCGTCTTCGTGTTTCGCGGAGATATGGTCAGACCGCAAACCTACGGTCTTCTTAAACGCCACTTACCTGCCACTGTGTGGGCCGGCTACAACAACGACAATCCTTTCTCCTCGATGCATCCGCGACACCGGTTCAGACATTTTGTCGCCAGCCTGAAAGAACTCGATCTGGCCTTCGCCTATCGGCCAAAAAACGTCGTAGATTTTGAGCAAGCCGGGGCGCCTCGCGCGGTCCTGCTGCCGCCCTGGTATATCCCGGAAATGGACAGGCCCTTCGATCTCTCCGACGATGACCGGATCCGCTTTGGCTGCGACCTTGCTTTTATCGGGCACTATGAAGCGGACGGCCGGTTGCAAAAGCTAGAGGCTCTGGCCGAGGCCGGCCATGACGTCCGGCTGTTCGGTACGGGGTGGGACAGAGTTTCCCTGTCGTCCCGTCTCAGCAGGAATGGGCCGGTCAGGCCGGTTCGCGGGCCGGATTATCGAAAGGCGCTGTGCGCCGCTAAAATTGCGCTGGTCTTTTTATCGAAGGTGAATGACGATTGTTATACAAGACGCAATTTCGAGATTCCCGCCACCGGTACGTTCATGCTGTCGGAATTTAGCGACGAGCTTGCCGCTCTGTTCGAACCGGGAGTCCACGCCGATTATTTTAGCGACCAGGCAGAATTGCTGGCGAAGGCCGAGCTTTATCTGCGTGATGAGGAGCGCCGAAAAACCATTGCGCGCGATGGCCACGCCAAGGTGCAAAATTCAGGGTATGACGTTGTATCGCGCGCCAGGATTGTCGCGGATCACCTGGCGGCCATCAGGGAACGGCTGACTGCCTGAAGACAATCCAGAGCGTTCCCCTGATCATCCCCCTAGTGTTGCGATTCCAACGCTTGTTTCCCACGGTTGACCTTTTCGATGATGGAACTGGCTGAAGCT
>JAQBTY010000222.1 GCA_027624735.1 Pseudomonadota bacterium
GCTGGAGTTTGAAACCCCGGCAGAACGATTTAACGCTTGTGTTGCAGCGATCGGTTGAGGTCGCCGGGGTAAACCTGCCGTGATCTGACATGGGTGCTCACGGCTGGAGTTGACCCAATTCGGACGTGACGAGGGTTCATCGACACCTTGTCTTTGCGACCATACACTCCGGCTCAGATAATACGGGGGAGAAGCCAGTTAATGGCCGAAGAACGTGTCCAACGCCGTTTTGACGCGATATTGGCTGCCGATGTGTCGGTTATCTGATTCCTGCGTTGGGCGGGTAGCAAAGCTTCATTAAGGGATATTGATACTAATTCACCAGATTTTCGCGCAGGGTAGTCCCGGCGTATTCACGCTTTGTAAGCCCGCGCCTTTGCAGTTCCGGGACAACAAGTTCGACAAAATCGCGAATGGTTCCCGGCGCGCTAAAGTTTTTAGCCAAAATGATACCGCCATTGCGACCGCCTGCTTCATGTATCTCTTCAAGGCGGTCGGCGATACGCTGGGGGGTGCCGACAACAAACAGTGTTCGTTCGGCAATGAACTTTCGGCCCAGCTCTTCAATTCTAATATCTGGATCTTCGGTTTTCATCAGTTCTTCGAAAGTCCCCCAATGCACCTGCTCCGCCCGCACCATTTCGGCCGTATCCGACAGCTTCATGTCCCCGTCGAATAACGAAAAATCGATGCCATAAAAGAACGAGAGTTCAATTAAGCCGGCATCTGGAGGAAGTTGGTCAAGCATATTGCGTTCTTTTGCCCGAGCCTCCCCATCGGTTTCTCCCGCCTGAACCCGGATCGACCAAAGGCACCCCAGGTCCCGCGGCTTGCGGTCATGTTTAGCCAACAAGGAATCTAATTCTGCACGATGCGCCCTTACACTTGCATCGGTTCGACGATGAACGAATTGGATATCGGCGAACCGGGCGGCAAGATCCATTCCGTCGGGCGATTGTCCGGCTTGAATTATGATCGGACGCCCTTGTGGCGAGGGCATTGTCGGCAGCGGACCCCGTACTTTGTAATATTCTCCGACGTGATTTAAGAGATGAATCTTTTCCGGGTCGGCAAAAATACCGCCTTCCCGGTCCATCACGATTGCATCGGCCTCGACACTGGCCCACAGGTCCTGGACCACTTGCAGGTGCTCGCGTGCCCGGGCATATCGGTTCTTCGCCAGCACCATGGAGTCGTAACCCCAATTCGCCGCCTCGTTCTTATAGGCCGAAGTCACCGCATTCCAACCGGTTCGTCCTCCGGTGACATGGTCTAGAGAACTGAACAAGCGCGCGACATGGAAGGGATGATGGTAAGTCGTTGAGACGGTCAGACCGAAGCCGACGCCGGGCGCGACACGCGCCATCAGGGGAATCATTGGCGTCATGTCATGTTTTGGCCAGCGAACGCCAAGCTTCACGGCAGCCGCATAGTCCCCGCCATAGATTTCAGGAGTTTCGGCAGCGTCGCCAAAAAACAACATATCCATCACGCCCCGGGAAGCGATGCGGGCAATATCCTCGTAGAAATCCGGCCCGTAATACTGATAGCCAACCCACGATCCGGTTCTTCGCCAGAGATGGTCGGTATGGATAAAGGATATATCGGCAGCTAAGTGTAAAAGTTCCGAGTTCGACATTACGAGGTTCCAATCACTGCCGTGTGGCTTCACCGAGACATCGGCCTGATTTCAGTTTCTGGTTGCCGCCGTGTTTTGCCAGGACAGGAGGCGCTTTCGAGCCATCAATACCGCGGCATGCAGGGCTACACCTAATAAAGACAACACGATTAGCACCGCAAAGATGCCCGCGGTATCCACCCTCGATTCAAAAATTCGAATGAGCGTGCCGAGCCCGATGGTCGTGCCCGATCCCAGCATCTCGGCAATCACCGCCGCGATCAGTGAAAGAACGAGACTAACTTCAAACGAGGCGAAAACATACGGTAGGGCTATGTAGGCTTTTAGCCGCCACAGGGTTTGCCAGCGCGTTGCGCGGTAGGCGCGCATCAACTCCATCATTTCTTCATCGACGCTCATTAGTCCGGCCATCGTATTGATAAGGACCGGGAAAAACATGATGCTCACAACCAGCGCAATCTTCGATTCAATTCCGAAACCGAACCAGATCAAAAACAACGGCGCCACCGCCACTTTTGGCACCGCCTGCAGCGCCACTATGTAAGGTTCGAATATTATTCTTGCCAATCGGAACTCGGACAGAACCACCGCAATCGCGATGCCCAGTACCGAGCCGATCAGGAAACCGATCAGCGTTTCCTGCATCGTCAGCCACATTGCCCCGAATATCCAGCCGCTCACGATCTGCGCCCAAAGCGATTCGAGTACTTCCAGCGGAGCCGGAACAATCCGTGAGTCTACGTCCAACAGCGTCACGCAGACATGCCACACCAATAAACCGATAACGATTTGGGCGATTTTAATGGCAACAGATTTCGTGATTGCTGTAAGCCGGCTGTTTTTGGGTCGGCCGGCGTGCACGACGTGCTCGGACCCACGCTTGCCGGATCGTTTCCCGTCGATTTTCAGCTTCTCAGTGCCTGCGGTCAAAACTCAGCCTCTCCGTCAGCGCGGAATGTGCGACCGGATTTCCATTCCAACTCGAATAAACTCCGGATCGCCGCGAACCTCGATCTTTCGCGGTCGAGAAAGATCGATAGGAATATCTGCGATTATACGTCCAGGCTGCGTCGCCATTACCAGCACCCGGTCAGAGAGATAAACCGCCTCGCCAATGTCATGGGTGATAAACACAACGGTTGCCTTGCTGCGTTCCCATATTGTCAGCAATTCATCGTTCATATGCTCGCGCGTCAACGCATCCAGAGCCCCGAAGGGCTCATCCATCAAGAATACGTCCGGGTCAGTCATCAACGCCCTGGCAATAGATACGCGTTGTTGCATCCCCCCCGACAACTCAGAGGGGAACCGGTTTCCGATTCCTGCAAGCTTCACCATATCGAGCAACGTTTCGACACGGTTGGCGATTTCCGTCTTCGACCAGCGTTTTTCAAGTTCGGCCGGTAACGCGACATTTTTGTTAACCGAAAGCCACGGCAGCAGAACCGCCCGCTGAAATGCTATCCCGATTGCCGGAGACGGCTCCGTCACCACCTTGCCGCCAAGAACAACAGTTCCCGAAGTGGGCGGAATAAGGCCGGCAATCATTCGCATTATTGTCGACTTACCACAGCCACTGGGTCCAACAATCGACACGAACTGGGAGGCCGAAAATTTTACCGTTGTATCGTCGACCGCTACGGTTTCGGATCCATCCCGGCTATGGAACACTTTTTTTAACTGCCTAAGCTCAATTTCAAATCCACGACGGCTGAGATCGGCGACACCCGGTTTCTCGGCTCCGTTTTGTGGGTGTACAGCCGCCACCCGCCCAATGCTCTGCGCCGGCAATTGCCGGGCGATCAATTGTTGTATCGCGTTGTAAAATCGTTGGTGAAATACTCGGCGGGATTAAGCTGAACGTCCTTCGCTATCAGACCGGTGGCTTTAAGTCGATCCAGATGTCGCTGCCAGGTCGCCAGGTCCTGCGACCCCCAGGCAAAATCGGCCGGCAACTCATCCGCCCGCATCTGGCTTGCGGTCGCGAGCATAACGTTGCGTTCGTTTTCCAACGCCTTCTGCATATCGGCGCCGGGAAGCGGCGCTTTCGTGGGGTAGCTTTTCCAAAACGATTTGATCAAGGCATCCGGATCGGTTTGCATCAAAACGGTCGATCGTGCCAAGCCTCTGCCGATTTTTGCCACAACATCGGGGTTCTTTTCGATGTAGTCGGTCCGGGCGGCAAGACCGATACCGTAGAAGTCCTTCTGCCACGGCGCGTCCGGCAAAATCTTGAAGTCGTAGCCGGCGTTCTGAAACGCCGCGAACAGGCCGGGCCAAGCAATAAAGGCGTCAATGGTCCCTTTCTTAAGGGCGTCCATGGAAGCAACGCCGTAGCCCAAATCGACAATCTTAGCATTCTCAACCGAGCCGCCAAATTCATTCAACCGGCTGTTGACGAACGGAATCAGCTGGGATGACAACGACGGCATGCCAATAACCTTGCCTTTCAGATCGCCAAAGTTGTTTACTTTACCGTCAGGTCGAATTGCCGCCGCGAAGATCATCTTTCGAACGATCATGTAGACCATCTTTATCGGCAGCGGCTCCTTCTCCGCAGCCAGTAAAATCGGATCCGGTCCGAGCATGCCGAAATCCGCCTGACCGGTCAGGAGAAGTTGAGTGACCTGACCATTGTTCGGCGCGGTTTGGATTGTCACATCGAGCCCGTCTTCCTTGTACCAACCCACTTGCTGGGCATAGGCGCCGTACGGCTGGTAGGAGACATCTTGATTGGAGGTCGAATAAACGATCGTGACTTTAGTTAGTTCCGCGGCAGTAGCCGTCATCGATAGTTGTGCTAATCCGAGTGAAAAAGAAATTACTAAACCAACGATTTTTATAATTCGACTTGAACGGAACATTTGTATGTCCTCCCTTATCCGTCACTCACCGGTTGGTTCCCGATTTCGAGGGTCAGTGTAACCATCCGGGCTCCCATTGGCAATCTGTGGCCTGCTCCCCTTATTGTCCTCGTTTATGAGTTAGGCCTGTTCTGGTTATGAAGTGCTCCCAAACATACCCTCGGCGGACGTTAGAGTTTTCCGCCTTTGATCAGCAACACGGGCTGGTTTCGTGTGCTGATTTCATGAGCGCTGCCGGGACCTTATTCCCGATCGCGCCGTGTGGTCGTTGCTCATTGTAGTCTCTGCGCCAAGTCTCCAACTTTTCCGCTGCATCGGCAAGGCTCAGGAACCAGTGGGCGTTCAGGCATTCAGCGCGCAGACGACCATTAAACGCCTCGATGAAGGCGTTGTCCGTCGGTTTCCCGGGACGCGAGAAGTCCAGCGTCACGCCCTTCTGGTACGCCCAGAGATCCATATCGCGCGAGATGAACTCCGAACCCTGATCCACGCGGATCGTTTTCGGATAACCGACCTGTCCGCATACCCGCTCCAGCGTCTGCACCACGTCCTCGCCGCGATAGCGGAACCGCGGATCGAGTACCGGCACATAGCGCGAGAACGTGTCGATGACCGTCAGTACTCTCAGCTTCCGCCCTGTCGACAGCTGATCGTGGACGAAGTCCATCGCCCAGACGTCATTGGGGCTAACGGCCTCGGCGCGGTCCTCGCGCAGCTTGGCCTTGACCCGTCGCTTCGGTGTCTTGTTGCGCAACTGCATGCCCAACTCCTTGTAAATCCGGTAGGTCTTCTTCTGATTGATCATCCATCCCTCCCGCCGCAGCAGGACGTGCACGCGCCGGTAGCCGAAGCGCACGCGGGTTTGGCAAATCTCCCTGATCCGCTGTTCCAGAGCGGCCTGGCCGGGTCGACGCGACTGGTATCGGTAGGTCTTGGGATCAAACTGGATTACCGCACAGGCACGGCGGATCGAGATCATCCACTCCGATCGCATTGCGTCGACCAGCGTTCTCTTCCGGCCAGGCCTCAGAGCTTTCGCTTGATCACGTCCTGCAACATCTCCTTGTCCAGAGACAGGTCCGCCACGATCCTCTTCAGCCGCGCATTCTCCTGCTCCAACTCGCGCAACCGCCGCATCTCCGACGGCATCAGGCCGGCGTACTTCTTCTTCCAGTTGAAGTAAGTCGCCTGGCTGATCCCGGCTTTGCGGCAGATCTCCGCAACAGGCGTTCCCGCTTCGCCCTGTTTGATAATGAACGCCTTCTGCGCGTCCGTGAACTGCGATGCCTTCATCACTTTCCGCTCCTTCCCAGCCAAGGGTTCAGACACGGAAAACTCTAACTCAGTTCGGGGGCGTTTTCTGGAGGCACATCAGTTATGGTCCGTTTGGGACCGGGTTGCAAACTGCATTGGTGTGAGCCCATCGAGGCTCGAATGTGGCCTTTGGTTGTTGTAGTCGATCCTCCATGCGTTGATGATCCGTCGGGCGTCGGCGTAGTTGGTGAACAGGTGCTCGTTAAGACATTCGTCCCGCAGCCGACCGTTGAAGGATTCGACAAAGCCGTTCTGCATCGGTTTGCCCGGCGCAATGTAATGCCATTCGACGCGGCGCTCCTCCTGCCACTTCAGGATGGCGTTTGAAGTGAGCTCGGTGCCGTTGTCGGAGACCACCATGCAGGGATAGCCGCGGGCCGCCGCAATACCGTCCAGCTCCCGCGCAACACGGATGCCCGAGAGCGAGTTGTCCACCACTGTGGCAAGACATTCGCGGGTGAAGTCGTCGATGACGCACAGGATGCGGAACCGACGGCTGTCGAGAAGGGCGTCGGAGACAAAGTCCAGGCTCCAGCGTTGGTTGGCTCCTTGCGGGATCGCCATCGGCGAGCGGGTGCCGAGCGCGCGCTTGCGCCCGCCACGCTTCCTGACCGTCAACCGTTCCTCCTTGTAGAGGCGGTAGAGCTTCTTCCAGTTGATCTGGAAGCCTTCGCGCTTCAGCAGAATGTGTAGCCGGCGATAGCCAAACCGCCGGCGTTCGCACGCCAACTCGCGCAGCCGCTTTCGAGTGACATCATCATCCGGCCGCCGCGAGCGATAGCGATAGACCCGCGGATCGATGCCCGCCAGATCACACGCCCGGCGCTGCGAGAGCCTCTTTTCTTTGATAGCCCAGTCCACGGCGTTTCTCCTCGAACCGGGCGTCAGAAGTTTTTTGTCAGCATTTCCTTCAAGGTCGAGTTGTCGAGCATCTGCTCCGCCAGAAGCTTCTTCAGCTTCCGGTTCTCGTCCTCAAGGCTCTTCAGTTTCTTGGCGTCGGATACCTCCAGGCCGCCATACTTCGAGCGCCACTTGTAGAACGTGGCGTCGCTGATACCGTGCTTGCGGCACAGATCGACCGCAGACATCCCTGCCTGATGCTCCTTCAAGATCCCAATGATCTGCTCTTCAGAAAACCTGCTGCGCTTCATCGTCCATCTCCTTCTGCAAGAAACAGACTAACCTCAAATCGGCGACATTTCAGGGGAGCAGGTCATCTGGAACGCGCTAGGGCTGTCGGTTGCACCAGTAACACCAACTGCCGTTTTGGGCCGCTAATTGCCCCGTTTCCCGTCCTCAAGGCGCACCTTTCTCTTTGTCTGTCTGCGGCGTCGACCCTTCGGCTCCTCCTCATGCTGGAGCTGACTGGAGCTAAGCAATCAGTCGCCAGATATCCTCGAACTGTTCCTTCGGCACTGCGACCTCAGCCAACTGGAAGGTGGTCAGTAGCAACATGATGGCCAGCACCGAAAGTAGCGTTCTCATGCTCAAGACTTGGCGTGGTGATAGGTGACGCTACTTGCCCCAGATCAATGAGACATATCGGCCTTAACTGCCCATTTCTGATGAACGCTTGTGGCTATTTCCAACCGTCAGCAGGGGTCGCCGATCACGGCTGGTTTACACCGGTGATCTCAACTGGTGAACGCAACACTTTATCTTAAACGCAAAGATGGAGTG
>JAQBTY010000223.1 GCA_027624735.1 Pseudomonadota bacterium
ACCGCATCACACCAAGTGGTCTGGTTTTGCTCCGCCCAAATGGTCTAATTTTACTCCGCCGTTGACAGTTAGTCTGACAAAGCCAATTTACTGCAGCGTTTATCGGCGGTTGCCGAAGAGATGCAGCAACATGACGAACAGATTGATGAAGTCGAGATAAAGCCGTAAAGCGCCGGAGATGGCGAGTTTGCCCGCTGTTTCCTGGTCATGGTATTCGGAATACTCGTTTTTGATATTCTGCGTATCGTAGGCGGTGAGGCCAACGAACACCAGGACGCCAATTACCGAAATCGCGAACTGCAGCGCCGAGCTCTGCATGAAGATGTTCACGATGCTGGCGATGATGATGCCTATCAGCCCCATGAACAGGAATGTGCCAAAGCCGGAAAGGTCTTTCTTGGTGGTGTAACCATAGAGGCTCATCGCGGCGAAGGTTCCGGCAGAGATAAAGAACACGCGGGCGACACTGGTTCCCGTATAGGTCATGAAAATTGTCGCCATTGACACGCCCATGGCGCCGGCGAACGCCCAGAAGACGCCCTGCGCCGCCATGAAGCTCATACGGTGCAGGCCAAAGCTCAGAAACATCACGAAGCCGAGCGGGGCCAGCATGACTACCCATTTGAAGCCGGAGGCGAACAGTGTCTGGCCTAGCGGCGTTAATCCGACAATCTGGCCTCCCTCACCGGTAACCACTGCCATTTGAGCAATGACCAGCGCCACGATGCCGGTGATGGCCAAACCAGAAGCCATGTAATTGTATACCCGCAGCATATATGCCCGCAGACCCTCATTGATCGCGATCTGCTGCGCGGTGCCAGCAAGTACTCTTTTGTTCGTTTCAAATGCCATTTCAGTCCCCAAGAATGACGCGGGTCAAACCTTGCGCAAACGTGGGGATTGGATGCCAAAAATCAAGAGACGATTGATAGCCCAAATGACCTCGGTCCAGGACTCTCCAAGTGCCTCAATTGCGCGCTTAAGCTCGTTACGATAGCCATGAAGTTAGATGAGCGGATCGTAGGACCATTGGAGAAGAGCCTGGCGCTGGCGCCGACGACAAAAGATGTCACCCGGTTCACAATTGGCACGAATTTGACCGGCGTGCCGTGCAAATGCTCTCCAGCGCTTAATTTGAATGCGATCGATATGGGGCAACCGCCTTCCGACGTAATATCGGCAATACCATTGGAACCATCCCCTTGGATCTGGTCCATAAATCCAACCCTTCTGTCTCCACACAGAGAGCGGTTGGCGGCTTTTAAGGCCAAAATAGTTCAATCCAGGATCAGGGCTTTCACTGATTTTGGCGCTCCGAAACCAATCCTCTGGAAATTCGCCGATACAATCGTTGCAATATTTCCCTTCGAAGACACCCATTTCCAGCATTTGCTTTGGCGAAATGTATGGCTGAAACACATCAGGAAAATCCTTACCTTCCGGCGCGACAAGCTCATAGCTGTACCCGGATTGCATCTTGTCGTTGACCTGGATAATGTCGCCAACTTGCATTCTATTGCCTCAAATGCATGAACGGTGAAACCCCACCTCTCCCCAACCCTCTCCCCCCCCAATGGGGCGGAGAGGGAGTTATCTTTACTGTCGCAACTGAGTTCCCCTCCGCCCATTGGGCTTGAGCCGTGAAACGGATCAAGGGGTTAGGGGAGGTGGGCTTCCCCGAACGAACCTAAGGACGCGATCAATTCAGCTTCTGGCCGTGGTCCCAGGTGATGATCAGCTTTTCCAGTGCGACCACGGCGGCATACAGGATCATGCCGACGATACTGAGAACGGTGATCGCCGCCATCATCAGCGGCGTGTCGATATTGCCTTCTGCGAATACGATTAGATAGCCGAGGCCCCGCTGCGCTGTGACGAACTCGGCGACGATGATGCCGATGACGGCAAAGGTAATGCCGATCTTGAGACCGCTGAAGATATAGGGCAGCGCGTTGGGGAATTCGATCTTGCAGAAGACCGTCCAGCGGCTGGCGCTGAAGGAATGGGCCATGCGCACCATCAACGGGTCGGTGCTGAGGATACCGGCATAGGTGTTGACCACCATGGGAAAGAAGGCGATGACGAAAGCCATCAGGACGCGCGACAGGGTGCCGAGCCCGAACCACACGATGAACAGCGGCGCCAGGGCCACCTTCGGCACCACCTGAAAACCGATGATCAACGGATATACGGTCGAATGAAACATGGGGAAAATCGCAAGGAGGATACCGAGCCCCATGCCAATAATGACCGCAAGGAAAAAGCCCAGAAGACATTCGCTTGTCGTCGGCCACGTATGGGTGAGTAACAATTCCCAATGAATAAAGGTGGTCTGGATAATTTTCCACGGTGTGGGAAGGATGGCTTCCTTGACGCCAAAGGCGACAACGATTACCTGCCAGATGACAAGCATCAGAAAGGCAATGGCGGTTGGCCCCAGCGACTGGTTCGCGAGCACGCGTATCTTGCTGTCTCCGTTGTTATTGGCCATCCCGGTCCTCTAAGGCTTCCCCTAATGCTCGATGGCGGCGCGCAGATGCGCGACATAGTGATTGAATTCAGGCGTTTCCTCGATCGACAAATCGCGCGGGCGGGGAAGATCGATGGTCACGATTTCACTGATCACGGCCGGACGCGGCGACATGACGAAAATTCGGTCCGACAGGAAAACCGCTTCGCGGATGCTGTGGGTGACGAACAGCACGGTCTTCTTGAATTCTTCCCAGATGCGTAGCAATTCCTGGTTCATGGTGTCGCGGGTCATGGCGTCGAGCGCGCTGAAGGGCTCGTCCATCAGCAGCAGATTGGGATTGTGGATAAGGGCGCGGCAGATGGCGACCCGCTGTTGCATGCCGCCTGACAGCTCGCTCGGATAATTGTCGCCAAACCCGCCGAGGCCCGTCATCTCCAGCAATTCAAGGGCGTGCCGCTCATAATTGTTTGGCGGCAGTCCCAGGCTTTCGATGGGAAACAGAACGTTCTTGAGGATGGTCCGCCAAGGCATCAGGACAGGCGCCTGGAACACCACGCCGGTATCGCGCCGTGGACCGCTGACGGTCTCGTTGCCAATCTCAACGCTGCCAGAGGTCAGCGGCAGCAGCCCGCCGATGATCATGAGCAACGTGCTCTTGCCACACCCGCTGGGCCCCAGGATCGAGATGAACTCACCCTGGCCCACCTCCATCTGCACGTCGCGAATGGCCTCAATGTCTTCGCGGCGGGTCTGGTATGTCTTGCGGAGATCTTTGACCCGGACGTGGGTATCTGTGTTGGTCATGTCAGGGGAAAATACTCAACCGTTTGGTCTGATTGTTGGGCGTCGCCTGCCAGCTTCGGTAAATGGGAAGCGGGCAGGCGACGCCAATTGATGGTTTGTCAGGCCTTCGGGTTGTACTTTGCGCTTTTGGCTCTGGCTTGCTTCCACTCCGCGCCGGTCAGCTTGACGGTGCCCGCGAAACGGTTGGTGAACAGCTTGCCAATCGGCGGCACGTTCTTGGCGTTCATGTATTTGATGACCACGTCCCGCGTGCGGGTCTGATCTCCCTCGTCCATCCAGCCGAGACCGTGTTTCTCCACCGCGTCGCTGATGGAGAGAAAGTTGGTGTTCCCCGAATGGGTCAGCAAAAGGTCGCGCGGCTTGGTCTTGAGCTCCGGCCGGGCCGCGATCATATAATCGAGCGCTTTTTCAGGATCGAGCAGCTGAAGTTTGAGTCCTTCCATGGCGCCGTCGACCATGGATTGCACCAGATCGGGTTCGTTCTTTATCATATCGGGTCGGCTGATCAGACCCAGATCCAGAAACTGCAAGCCGTAATCCGCGTACATGAAATGGACCGACGGGGTATTGTGGGCGAGCGAGGCGGCGTTGCTGACGTAATAGGTGCCGGTGCAATCGGCCTGCTTGTTGAGCACCGAGGAGATCAGCTTGCTGGGATGCACCATATGGCGCTTGATCTTTGTCACATCGATGCCGGCGGCCTTTACAAAACCGGGGAACATCAGCGTGTCGCCGGACGCGGCTGCCTGCACCAGGGACTTGCCCATCAGATCCTTCGGTGAGCGGATGCCGCTGTCCTTGCGACAGGAAACCGCCATGGGATTCTTCTGCAACTTGGCGCCGATGGCGATCACATCGAGACCCTTGGATACCGCATTGACCGCGGTACCATAGCTTGCCTCGGCAAAATTCACCGTCTTGGACGATACCGCCTTGATGGCGGCGCCGGAACCGTAGCCGCGCTGGATCGAGACATCGAGCCCGCGCTTTTTCCAGCCCTCGGCCTGCGCGGCGAATTCAAAGGTGTGGCCGCCGACGAACAGCCATGGCAGCATGAAATCGACCTTGCGCAGGGTGGACGCGCCGGCTTCGCGGATGAAGGAGGGCGCTACACCGGCCGCCAGCATGACACCAAGACTGGTGCCGCCCTTGATGATGGTGCGCCGGGTTACGGTCTTGCCCGGCTTGTTGTCGCTACGCTTCGTCATGTACTCCTCCGTGCAGTTTGGTTTGCGTCTTTCTCCCGCCTAAAACTGGTCCCCCTCTTTTGTTGAGGGTATTTGCAGCCCTTAAAGTGAACGCCCGGTTTGACACTGTCAAATGAGCCCTTGGGGCGCAGTCTCTTATTTGAGGCGATCGGGCGCCTCATCGGGCGGCGTGATATCGAACGCGTTGGCGGTGCAACAGGTCATGGAAAACGAACCGACGCGGGCGACCAGGGCTACGAGCTCTTCGGTCGTGAAGGTCGCTTCGGCGGCGGCGTAGGTCGCATCGCTTAGTGCTTTGTCGGCAAGCAGTTCATTGGCGACCCGATGGGCGAGCAGTTCCCGTTTGTCATCGGTGGGTAAAGCGCTGCGGGCATTGATGGCGTCGATTTCGTCCTGTGTGAGGCCGATTTTTAGACCATTGCGGCACTGAACTGCCCAGGGATATTTTGCGCCCCAGAAACGCGCGATGGTCAGTGTTGCGATCTGTTGTTCGCGGGCTGACAGCGTGCTGGCGGCGATGTAGGCCATGCCTTCCTGGATGTTCTGCATGAGCTTGGGATTGCGGATATAAGCCCAGAACGGCCCGCCATGGGGTTTGCCGCTTGCCTTGGACGCCTCGATCACGGCGCGCTGTTCATCGTTCATCTCGTCGCTGCTCAGAATGGAAATGCGTGTCATCGGAATTCTCCCTGTTTGAGTTGGGTTTAGTTTGCCCTAATTAGGGCAGCTCGGCCATGACCTCGACGGCCGCCGTCGCGATGACGGCGCGGTCATCGGCCCCGGGGTCACGCACGTCGAGACCGCCCTTGACTGCCTTGACGCTGACCTGGCCTCCCGGCAGCACAGCCTTGACGGCGTCCGCATCGATCGCGTCGGGATCCTGCACACCGATGGTGATCTGGATCTGAACCGCGTCCCAGCTCAGGCCGAGCGCGCGAACAAAGGACACCGAGCTATGGTGGACCGCGTCTTCTACCGCCCGCACCGCAGCCTTGGTGTAGTCCCCACCATGCAAATCATTCCCCATTCCGATTTCGAGTAACATGCGTTTCAACGGCATATTGGTTTCTCCCTATGTTTCTGTGTTCAACGTTCCCACGATTGATACTGTGTTGTCATCCCGGGTGGTGTCGGCGTTTACCCCCACCGTCATGGTCGGCGAAGGCAGACCATCCACGAGTTTTTGTTTTTTCTCGCCGCAGTAAAAAGCTGAAAACAATAGAAAAACGTGGATGGTCGGCCTTCGCCGACCATGACGGAAAATGGGAGCATGGTTGGCCGCACACCAACGGTCTCATCCCGCGTTTGACCCCGGCGCCAGATCGTAGATCCAGGGCTGCTGTCCTTCGGCGGTCTGATGAAAAGCCGTAATTTCATCGGCGCGGCGGAGAGTAAGTTCCACCTCGTTCAGCCCTTCGAGCAATTGCTGACGCCGGAAGGCCGGCAATGGGATGGCAAGCTTGCGACCGCTTGGACTGACCAGTTCGCTGGCGGCCAGATCGGCGGAAAAGATCGCGGCCGGCTCTCCGGGTGATGCCTCCGCCGCCAGGGCCAGTACGTCGTCCTGCGGTAAAATGATCGGCAGTACGCCGAACTTGAAGCAGTTGTTGAAGAATATATCGCCCATGCTGGGCGCGATGACGCATCGGATACCGAAGGCCGACAGCGCGGTAACGGCGTTTTCGCGCGAGCTGGCGCAGCCGAAATTCGCCCCGGCTACGATGAATTTGGCGTCGCGGAACTCAGGCCGGTTGAAGATGAAGTCCGGATTCTCCCTGCCGCTGGCATCGAACCGCAGACCGGAAAACAGCTCGTCGCGCGGATCGGCGTTGGCGTCTTCAGAACCGTGCGGTTTCTGAACCGAGATCACATTGGTGCTGACATTCTCTTCCAGATACGGCACCGCCGCACCGGACAGGGTGGTGAAAGACGTGGTCATTGGCGACCTACCAGTTTTCTGACATCGGTGATGCGGCCGGTAACCGCCGCCGCTGCTGCCATGGGGGGGCTCACCAGATGGGTGATACTGCCGGGACCCTGTCGGCCCGGCAGATTGCGGTTGATGGTCGAGACGGCGCGAATGCCGGGCTTGAGCCGCTCGGTAAACCCGTTGCCCTGACCGCCGCACATGGAACACCCAGGCCAGCCCCAGTTAAAGCCGGCCTCCGTGAAAATGCGGTCGAGCCCTTCGGCCATCGCCTGAGCGCGAATGGGGAGAGAGCCGGGAACGACCCAGGCGGTAACGTTGTCCGCCACGGTGCGGCCCTTTACGACCGCCGCCGCCGCCCGAAGATCCGATATGCGGTTGTTGGTGCAGGACCCGATAAAAACCCAATCGATCGGCGTTCCCTCGATCGACGCACCCGCCGCGAGACCGGTATGGTCGAGGCCGGCCTGCATGGCGCGGCGTTTCTGACTGTCCGGTTCGGCAGCCGGATCGGGCACCACCGCATCAATTGATATGACGTCCTGCGGGCTAATCCCCCAGCTGACTTGCGGGGCGATATGGGTAAAATCGATGGTAATTTCCTGATCAAATCTGGCATCGTCGTCCGATTTCAGCGTGCGCCAGTCGGCAACGGCCTTGTCCCACTCGGCGCCGGCGGGGGCGAAGCGGCGGTCCTTGATATAGTCGATTGTGGTGTCGTCGGGTTGAATGGTCGCGAAGGCCGCCCCCATTTCGACCGCCATATTGCACACGGTGAAGCGGCCTTCCATGGGCATACGGCGGATGACGGGGCCGGCGAACTCCACCGCACAGCCCAGCGCGCCGGCGGCGCCGATCTGCCCGATCATGTAAAGGGTAATGTCTTTTGGTGTTACCGTCCTGTCCGGCGTTCCCTCCAGATTAATCCGCATGGTCGGTGGTTTCCGAAGGATGCTGGTCTGGGTGGCGAGCACATGAAAGACCTCGCTGCCGCCAAAGGCCCACGATATACCGCCGAGCGCCCCCACCGTGCAGACG
>JAQBTY010000224.1 GCA_027624735.1 Pseudomonadota bacterium
GGATGCCAAGTTAGCGAAAAACACCACCCGCAGATCCTTCCGGAACACCCAGGGTGAGCAATTACGAATAATGCCACCGCCGCCTGCCCCGCGCAGCTGGAACATTCTCCCTCCGTTCATAGGCTTAAGCGGACCTTAACCCGGCTCCTGTATGGCTGGGCGCGGGATGCGAACACGTCATTTTCCGTCCGACGGCCGGAAAGGTTTCGCGCGGAAAGCAGCCGACGGAGATATTTTATGGGCGACGTACTGACCAATTATGTACAGGACTTTCAGGGTGATGGTCCACGGACCAGCTTCTCGGGTGACGGATCGTCCATCCCCATCGGCCGGGTGATTTCGATAAACGGCTCCAAGGTCAAGGGCGTGCTGTATGACGCCGTTGGCAGCAATGGCGCGGCGATCCCGTCAACAATGCTCCGCATCGGCAGCATCCTGAAGATAACGACGCCGGCATCCGCGGTGTATGGCGTCGTCGGCAATATCAGCATCGCCGATCCGTCGGTCCCGCTGCACCAGGCGACACGGCTGTTCGATCTCGAGCTATTAGGTGAAATCCCGCAAGATACGGGCATAGGCGCCACCCCCGGCTTTCAGCGCGGCGTCTCCGTATACCCGGTACTTGATGACAACATCTACCTCGCCAGCGTCGATGAACGGGCCCACATCTTTGCCCAGCCCAATAAGGCGCATGTGCGTGTCGGCACGCTGCATCCGGACAACGATATGCCGGCCTATCTCGCCACCGACGAGCTGCTGGGCAAGCATTTCGCCGTTCTGGGATCGACCGGGGCGGGAAAGTCCTGCTCGGTGGCGCTGATCCTGCGCGCGATCCTGAACGACCATGCCAATGGCCATGTGGTGATGCTCGACCCGCATAACGAATATGGCCAAGCGTTCGGCGACAAAGCCGATGTGTTGAGCCCCGACAAGTTCATGCTGCCGTACTGGCTGCTTAATTTCGAGGAGATCGTCGAGGTCGTGGTGGGCCGCGGACGACCCGACGCCGACGCCCAGACCGCCGTCCTGAAAGAGGCGATCGTGGCCGCCAAGAAGAAGTTTGCCGGCGCGAAAGCGGTCACCGAGCACATCACGGTCGATACGCCGGTCCCCTATGTGCTGAGCGAACTGATCGCCCATATCTCTGGTAATATGGGACAGTACGAAAATCCGGAAAGCTCGGCCCCTTTTCTTCGGCTAAAGGCGCGGCTTGAAAGCCTGCGTGCGGACCGCCGATATGCCTTCATGTTCTCCGGCCTGGTGGTGCAGGACA
Source organism: Pseudomonadota bacterium (assembly GCA_027624735.1). Classification (GTDB taxonomy): domain Bacteria; phylum Pseudomonadota; class Alphaproteobacteria; order MPNO01; family UBA2964; genus JAQBTY01. The sequence continues at coordinate 1,274 of JAQBTY010000224.1, forward strand.
TTCTGCCCGATATCCTGTCGCGCATCCTGAGCATTCCGGTTGCCGGCAAACCGGTCACCATTCTCGATCTGTCGGGCGTGCCGTCCGAGATCGTCGATGTGGTGGTTTCGCTGCTGTGCCGCATGATCTTCGATTTCGCCCTGTGGAGCGTGCCGGCCCAGGCGCTGCCGGTTCTGCTGGTATGCGAGGAAGCCCACCGCTATGTCCCCAGCGACCCCAATGCGGGATTCGGTCCGACCAAAAAAGCGATCACGCGGATCGCCATGGAAGGCCGCAAATACGGCATCTCGCTGTGCCTGATTACGCAGCGCCCGTCGGAACTGGCCACCAATATCCTGTCCCAGTGCAACACCCTGTTCGCGCTCAGGATGAGCAACGAACGGGATCAGGAGATCGCCCGCCGGGCCCTGCCGGAAAGCGCGCTCGGCCTGTTGAGCGCCCTGCCCGCCTTGCGTACCCAGGAAGCGGTCGTGGTGGGTGAAGGCGTCCCCATGCCGATCCGGCTGCGTTTCGACGATCTGGATCCCCTGTACCGGCCGAAGAGCGGAAACGCGGATTTCTCCGTCCGCTGGCAGCGTGAAGACCAGGGACGGGAGTTCGTCGACGGAACCATCCAGCGCTGGCGGTCCCAGTTCCGTAACGAGGACACCGCGCTTCGGAAATAGCCGGTTACTAGGTCCCCCCCCACCTATCGGCAATCCCGTCACATCATAACGTCCGTTCCCGGCGCGGAGCGGACGTTTCACAGCCTCGCCTCTCCCGATCGAGCCGCGACTTGCGGCCGTTAGACTTGGGCGAGCGCCTGTGAAAGGATGCGCCCCGGCAAACGAAAAACCGGGAGGATTCAATGGGTGACGGGTTTGCGGGCAGGGAACTGGAAGGCATGGCGGCCATCGTAACCGGCAGCACGGGGAATATTGGCAGCGCCATCGCCAAGGCCCTGGCCGACGCCGGGGCGGGTGTCGTGATCAATGCGCGAACATCCGGTGACGCCGCCGCTCAGGTGGTGAAGGAAATCGAGGCCAAGGGCGGACGGGCGATCGCCCATCTCGCCGATGTGACGGTGCCGGAGCAGGTAGAAGCCATGGTCGAGGCCGCGGTAGCGGCATTCGGCAGACTCGACATCATGGTCAACAATGTCGGGCCTGCATCGACCAGCCCGGTGACTGAAATCGGTTACGACGACTGGCGGCGGATCATGGCGACCAAACTCGACAGCGCCTTCTTCTGCATCAAGGCTTCCGTGCCACATCTCGCTAAACATGGAAAGGGCGTCATCATCAACATTGGCGCATCGTCGGCTCATGTGGGAAACCCGAACAGAAGCGTGGATGTGGCGGCCAAAATGGGCCTCGCCGGTCTGACCGGCGCGCTCGCCGTCGAGCTGGCGCCGCAGGCGATTACCGTAAACTGTGTGGCGCCCGGCCGGATCGCACGCCCGGGTGCGACGACCGCTCATTTCAAAGCCCGGCCGATCCCGATGGGACGCGAAGGAAATCCGGAAGAATTCGCCGCCACCGTGCGTTTCCTGTGCGGGCCGCATTCCCGTTACACCACGGGACAGACCCTTCACGTCAATGGCGGCTGGTATGTTTCCGTGAATTAGATAAAGAAGTCCCGGAACCGGGCGGCAACCGCGTCGGGCGCTTCCTCGGCCAGATAATGGCCGGCAGCGAGGGCGCCGCCGGAAAGCTCCGCGGCGCAATAATCGCGCCAGATCCGCAGCGGCTCGTACCATTTTTCGATCTTGCCGGCGGCGCCCCACAGCACCATCAACGGACAGGCGACTTTCTCGCCGGCCGCGCGGCTGGCCCGGTCGAGGTCGATGGTCGCCGCCGCGCGGTAATCCTCGCACATGCCGCGCACCATCTCGGGATCGCGCACCGCGGCAAGATAATCCGCCATGGCGTCGGGATGAAAGAAATCGTTCTTGGGACCGCGGGAGGTGTGGGCTCGGAACCACTCCTCGGGCGCCCTGGTGATCAGCATCTCCGGATACGGATGGGGCTGCGCCAGCCAGAACCAGTGATAATAGCCCATGGCGAAATCCGCGTCGGCCCGTTCGAAATGCTCGATTGTCGGCACGATATCGAGCAGGGCGAGCCGGCGCACGCGGTCCGGATAATCCAGCGCAAGGCGATGCGATACGCGCGCGCCGCGATCATGTCCCGCCAGAAAGAACCGCCGGTGGCCGAGCCGGTCCATCAGTTCCACCATATCACGCGCCATGGCGCGCTTGGCATAGGGCGCATGATCGGCGCTGGCGTCCGGCTTGTGGGAAAAGCCGTAACCGCGCAGATCGGGACACACGATGGTGAACCTATCGGCCAGCGCCGGCGCCACCGCGTTCCACATGGCGTGGGTCTGCGGGTTGCCGTGCAGGAGCAGGAGCGGCGGCCCCGTGCCGCCCCGGCGCACCCGCATCGTGCCGTCGGCGACCGCGATTTTTTCTACCTTAAAACCGTCGAAAAACACCCTTACGTCACCGGATGTAGACCGTTTTTCGCCAGAAACTCGATCATAAAGCGATCGAAAAGCCAGGGCTGTTCCAGCTGGCAGGCATGCCCGGCGCCGGGCAGGGTCTTGAGCGCGCAGCCGGGGATGCGTTCCTGCAGGGCGAACGCCCGTTGATGCGAATTATCCTCGCTGCCGGTCAGGATGACGGTCGGGCATTTTATGGCTGAATGATGATCGTCCGCTTCCGGTTCCAGCATCGCCTCGAACTGGTGGATGATCGTCTTTGCATCGGCCGTGTCGTTGCGCTCCGCAAACAGATCGGCGAAGTAATGCGCCATGGGGGTCGTGCGAAACGCCGCGCTCATGTCCTGGAAGGTATATTCCCAGCGGTAATCAATGCCCTTGGCGGCGTATTGTTCGATGCGTTCCCTGGCGAACGCTTTGCCTGGGTTGTAGCCGGTGCCCGACAGCACCATCGCCGCGGTCGCGCCCGGTCTCTGGTGGTACATATGCGGTACAATCGCCGACCCCACCGAACACCCCACCAGAATGGCGTCCTCGCCGCCCCCGACCGCTTCATCGATGGCTTGCCAGCAGCCTTGCGCCATGTCGCCCATGGTGAGGCCGCTATCGGCCTTGGGCGAGCGGCCATAGCCCGGGATGTCGATGGCGACACAGCGGTACCAACTGGACAGATGCGCCATCTGATAAATCCAGCAGGACTGGTCCATGGGGTTGGGATGAACGAAGGCGATCACCGGTCCGGTGCGTCCCATCCGTTCGAAATAGAGCGGTCCGTGAATATTGCTTGCCATGCGGCTGCCTCCCTCTGGTGTGTTGTTTCACCAGAGCTTAGAGCCCTATCCACCCAAAGGGAACTAATTGGATGGATGGGGCTCCATGCCGGAGCCGGGTAAGCGGGCGTTCTAAAAGGCGAGAAAGGCGGCCACTATTCCAGCGAACAGCGAGAAGAAGATGAATAGCAGGGCCTTGATGAATAGGTTCCGGCGGCGGCCTTGTGCTTCCTTAGCGGCTACCCAGGCCCGCTCGAAGGCGCTCACGTCCGATGAAAGCAGGGAAGGATAGTAATGACGCTCTAGATCCCGGCGAACCTTGTCCAGGCCCCAAGTGTCATAGAGCGCCTTAAGCGATTTCTTTTTTTCAGCCGACAGTCCCATTGACCAGATCTTTTTGGCAACATCATGAACCGAATTTTGTGGCCGCATCCCGAACCCATAGATATAGCAACCTGTCTTAAGGATAATATAAGGAATATGGTTACCATCACGGATCTTCGGAGGTAGTGCACCTGTCCGGCGAACCGGCGTGGCTGAAAAGCGGGACTTATTTTCCCATAAATTGCGGCTTGCGTTTTTCCATAAACGCGGTCCGGCCTTCGGCAAAATCACTGCTGTCCATACAGGCATCAACCTGTTCCTGGCACAGCGCAAGGTCGCGGTCTTCCGGGCTTTTCATGGCCTCGTTCACAATGGTCTTGCTGGCCCGGATGGTTAACGGCGCATTTCCGGCGATGGTAGCAGCGAGATCATGCACCGTCTTCTCCAGCGCCTCAACCGGCACCACCTGGTTTACCAGCCCCATGGCGAGCGATTCCGCGGCGCTAAAGCGCCTGCCGGTGAACATGATTTCCTTGGTCCTGGCAGGACCCACCACATCGATGATTTTTTTCATGTTGTGATAGGGATAGCCGATCGAGAGTTTAGCGGCCGGAATGCCGAACTGGGAATCGTCCGACGCGATGCGAAGGTCCGCCTGCATGGCAGTGCCAAGGCCGCCGCCGAGACAGAAACCCCGGATCATCGCGATCAGCGGCTTTTCAATGTTGTTGTACGCGGCCCCTACCCGCGACGACAGCTCATCATAGATTTCACGTTGTTCGGGCGTCGCGCGGCGTTCGGCGAATTCGGAGATATCGGAGCCCGACACAAAAGCCTTGTCGCCGGCGCCTTTCATCACGATCACCCGGACGTCGGGATCACTTTCGAAATCGGCGAGGATTTCGAGGATGGCTTCCCGCATGGCGAACCCGATGGCATTGCGCCGCGCCGGGTTATTGAACGTCATCCAGCCGATGCCGTCCGTCTTCTCGGCGATCATCTTGTCGGTCGCGAGGGTCAGTTTTGTCATGTTGTTCCCCTGTCTATGTCCCTGCTGAGGGTCTTCAAATTACGCGTTCGTTCATATGTTAAATCATTGCGACCGAATAGGGGTCGGATAGATTCACTCGCCGCCTGCTTGCCTGCCCCTCGAATCAGTGACTATGCGGCGGCTGGGTGACCCGATCGAACAGCCATTTCGCGACCAGCGACAAATTGGCGTCATCGCCATGGGCGCCGACCAGATGGATGCCCACGGGCATGTCGTTGGGTCCGGTATGGGTCGGCAGGGCAAATGACGGCACATGCAGCAAATTCCAGAAGCCGACGAAGGCGTGATCGCCGGTGCTGTTAAGATCGGCCGGCGCCTCGCCCGCGGTCAGCGGCGCGATCAGCGCGTCGGTTCCCTTGAACAGTTCGGCCAGGCGCCGTCGGCAGTCGGACGCCAGCCGCAGCGCCGCCTGGTAATCGCCATAGTCCCAGTTGAAGCCCTTCTCGATGGTACGCTGCATGAGGTCACTAAGCTGATCGCGGTGATTGTGCCATTCCCACGCGGTAGCGCGGGCGCGCTCGTAGCTGGAAATCACGTCGCGGGCATGGGTCAGGTCCGCGAAATCATCGGGCAAGGCGAATTCGGTGATGGTCGCGCCCTTGGCCTTGGCGATGGCAAGGCAATCTGTCATCGCCTCCCTGGTTTCGGGCAGCACCTGGTCCCACAGGTGGGTGCGGCACAGGCCGATGGTGGGCGGCGCGCCGAGCGAACCCACCAGATTGGGCGGGCGCCCGCACAGCACCGCGCTCATGACCTCGACATCCATCAGCGAGCGGGTCAGCAGACCCAGCGTATCCAGCGATTGGGCCGCCGGTCTGACGCCGTGGATGTTAAAGGTACCGAAGGTCGGTTTGTAGCCGATGATGCCGCAATAGCCGGCCGGCCGGTGGACCGAGCCCGCCGTCTGGGTACCGAAGGCCGCGGGCACCATCAGGTCGGCGACTGCCGCCGCGGAGCCGCTGGACGAGCCGCCCGGCGTGTGATCCGGATTGTGCGGATTGCGCGTTGGCGGCGGCGCCATGCCGGCGAATTCCACCGTTACCGTCTTGCCCAGAATCACCGCTCCGGCAGCGCGCATCAACGCCACGCAGGCGGCATCGTTGAGCGTGCGGTTGCCCTCATAGATCGGCGACCCCATACCGGTCGGCATGTCGGCGGTTTCAATGATGTCCTTGACGCCGATCGGCACGCCATGCAGCGGCCCCCGCCTGTCGCGCACCCGGTCGCAAGCGCGAGCCTGAGCCAGCGCCAGCTCCGGATCGACAAACGCCCAGGCATGGATCACCGGATCGCGCTCCTCGATCCGGTCCAGGCAGTCGCGCACGAGGCGTTCCGACGAAATTTCGCCGGACGCGATCACCGCCGCTGCGGCGGTCAAGGTCAAGTCGTTATGCATGGGGCGTACTCGACCGCAAAACGCGGCCGCGCGCAAGCCCTCGAGGGCGGTCTTATACCAAGTCCCGCTGATCACAACCGATGGGCCCATTCTCGGTGCCCGATTGACATGAT
>JAQBTY010000225.1 GCA_027624735.1 Pseudomonadota bacterium
CAACAACGGGGAATGCCCAAGCTTAAATTCTCAAACCGGCTGTCTCATTATCGTTGACACGTTCCGCGCGGTGTATCGACCGCTTTAGAACACTGTATTCCGGAGCGCCAAAACTGCCGGGTTCTGGCACGAGCCGACAGGTCGACGCCACCTTAAATCGCCGCTGTTAACACTTTGTTGTCGGTGGATTTTACACCCCATTTCACAAGAAGGCCGCGAACGTCCCAAATTTACCAATTAACCCGTCGGTAAGTTTTACGTTTCCGAAAACAGGCAATGGCGCTTAACCACTGTCATCGGCTTAAGAGCCCGATTTAATCCGGCTGGCATGAAACTTGCATGTTGTAGGCCAGAAACGGCGGCAAGGGTGGGCCTCGCTGCGGTACAATAAGGGAATAGCCAACAATCGCTATAGCAGGCCCTGACCTCGCTGCCTCAAAACGGGAGACAGCCATGTTTAAACCACGGTTTAAAACCATCAGCACCTCGTTAGCGCTTGCACTGATCCTCGGCACCGGTCCTATCGCCTGCTCTGGCGCCCCCCCGGTCACGTCAGACAGCCCTCGGCAGTACAGCGTGCAAAAAAGGTCAGGCGACTATACCATCAGCGCCGTTGACCAATCTCAGTTGGCGAATCTGGATGGAATCAAACTGCTCAATGGGAAGGGGCCCAGCAGGGGTAGCGAGACGAAATTCGATGTCGCGGTGGAAGTCCAGGGTCTCGGCCTGCAGTTCGATAAAGACCGGACATACGGCTATATGCGGGCCGACCGCACCTTCACCAGTGAACGCAGCGTCGGCATCCGGTTCCGCCTCCAGTTCTGACCGCTAACGATTAGGGCCGCACCCATAAAATTAGTTGCCTTCTCGCCGCTAAAGGAGTGTCATGGTCGCCAAATGTTAGAGTCTATCCGCTAGGACGCGGATCGACGAATACAACGCAAAATAACAGGCCATTTGGGGGGCAACCTATGAGCTATGATCTGGTTATCCGAGGCGGCAGCATCGCGGACGGCAGCGGCGAGCCTCTTTTTGACGGTGACGTCGCGGTAGCGGACGGCAAGATCGTGGCTGTCGGCGCGGTATCCGGCAAGGGCAAGGAAGAAATCGACGCCAAGGGCCTGCTGGTCACCCCGGGTTTTGTCGACATTCACACCCATTACGATGGCCAGGCGACATGGGAAGAACGGCTTGTCCCGTCGAGCTGGCACGGCGTCACGACGACGGCGTTCGGCAATTGCGGCGTCGGGTTCGCGCCGGTGCGCCCCAGCGACCGGCAAAGCCTGATCGAGCTTATGGAGGGGGTTGAGGAAATCCCCGGATCGGCGTTGCACGCGGGTCTTAAGTGGGATTGGGAATCGTTTCCGGATTACCTCGACGCGCTCGACCGGCGGCGTCACGATATGGACCTCTGCGCTCAGCTGCCGCACGCGGCGCTCCGGGTGTTTGTCATGGGCGAGCGGGCGTTGCGCCTGGAAGATGCCACCGCCGACGATATCGCGGCAATGCGCAAACTGGCGTGCGAGGCGATGCAGGCGGGCGGCTTCGGTTTTACGACATCGCGGTCCCTTAACCACATGTCGGCCAACGGCGATCCCACCCCGACGCTGAGGGCGCGCGAGGACGAGCTGACGGGCATTGCCATGGGCCTCAAGGACGCGGGCTCCGGCGTGATGCAGTTGATCGGCGAATTCACCCCCGATGACCGGGCCGAAGAAATAGCAATGCTGCACCGGATCATGCGGGCATCCGGCCGGCCCTTGTCGGTCATCATCACCCAGCGCCATCGCGATCCCGACGGCTGGCGCGACATGCTGGCCGGACTCGAAGCCGCCAACGCCGAAGGATTGGAGATGCGGGCCCAGGTCGCGCCGCGCTCGATCGGTTCCATGTATGGGCTCAGCCTCAGCCAGCACGCCTTCTATCTCCACCCCTCGTACAAGGAGATCGCGGACAAACCGTTGGCTGAAAAGGTCGCGATCATGCGCGATCCGGCTTTCCGGGCGAAGCTGCTGGCGGAAAAACCGGTCCACCGCAGCCAGCGTCTGGTTGAACGGACGACCAACTTCGATTTTACCTTTGCGCTCGGCGACCCACCGGATTACGAGCCGCCCGAAGAACGGTCGATCCGCAATTTGGCGGCACAGGCCGGCCGTGACCCGATGGAGTTTGTCTACGATCTGCTGTTGGAGAACGATGGCAAGAACTTCCTGTTCTCGCCCAACACCAACTATGCCGGCTACAATCTCGACGCCAGCGGCGAAATGATCCGCCATCCCCTGACTTGCCTGGGGTTGAGCGATGGCGGCGCGCATGTCGGGCATATATCGGATTCCGGCTACCCCACCTTCCTGCTGACCCATTGGGGCCGCGACCGCAAGTCGGGCCGTATCGAACTGCCGTGGCTGGTCCGCTGGATGACCAGCGCGACGGCGGAGACGGTCGGGCTCTACGACCGGGGCCGCATCGCGCCAGGCTATCGGGCCGACCTCAATGTCATCGACTTCGCCCGTCTTGGGCAGAGCTATCCCTATCTGACATATGATTTGCCGGAGAATGGCAAGCGCTTCATGCAAAAGGGCGAGGGCTATGTGGCGACGTTCCTGGGCGGGGTCGCCACCTATCGCGACGGCGAGCCAACCGACGCGTTGCCGGGCAAGCTGGTGCGCGGTCCCCAGGCGGCGCCACCGGCAGCAACGGCAGCGGTGCCAGCGGCGGCAAACGCGTAGAAGTTCCTACGCCGCCACGCACCCACGCCTGTGCGGTAGACAACCCGACGGCTATCCACTAGCCGTCGGTGGATTTTACAATTCAGCTTTCGGATCCATCTCCTTAACCAACGTCATCGGCCCTGAAGCCCGCTTTCTTCCGCTTGGCATGGGAATTGCATCATATGGAGCAAATGCAATTTTCACTTCGCTAGCTGAATGGCAATGCTCCGCACCCTTGCCGCCACTTTCCTCTGCCTCATGCTGTCGACACCGGCATGGGCGGGTATGGAGGAAGCCATGGTGGCCTATAGCCAGCGCGACTATAGGGCGGCGCTGGGAGAATTTCGCGCCCTGGCCAGCCAGGGCGACCGCATCGCCCAGTATAGAATAGGGAAAATGTATTATTACGGCCAAGGCGTGCCACAGGACTATGCCGAAGCGCTGAACTGGTACAAGAAGGCGGCCGAGCGGGATAACGCGGACGCCCTGTTTTCCGTTGCCCGCATGTACAATTCGGGTATCGGCGTGCAACGGGATTACATCGAGGCGATGAAATGGTACAGGAAAGCCGCCGAGCTGGGCCATGGCGATTCTCAGACCCATCTCGGTCTCATGTATTTTGTCGGGATGGAGGTGTCGCGGGACCATATCGAGGCCCTCAAGTGGCTCAATATCGCGTCTTCCCTCGGTGTCGACGTGGCGCCCAGATACAGCGACATTGTCGCCCAGCGCATGACAGAGCTGCAGACTTCCGAAGCCCAAAGAATGGCCGATGACTGGTTGGCGGAGCACCTGACGCCTAAATAGGCCTCAGGTAGTGCTCAGACCCTTGCCGTGCCGGCCGGTGCGGCGCACAGTGCGGCATGCAACGCACTCAGCATCACCACATACTCGAAGGGCAACGCTTTCGCGCTTTGGAAGGTATGGAATGGGAATTCTCGGGGTTCATCATGACTTATCGCGATGAGCATCCGCATGTTGCCCTGGTAAAGCCGCTGGACAGGTTGACCAGAAAAGTGATCTCGGTGGATGCACTTTTCGACAAAAGGCTTTTCAGGGTGATCGATTAGAGCGTTTCCCGTTCAAACCGAACCAGCCCTACCGGTTCCGAACAGCGAACCCGGCGTAAAGTCCAGGGCCGATTCATTAATGCTTTGGTAATGACGTTGCCCGGCTACAGGCTTGCCCTAAACCGTCAGATAGGCGTTCCGTATCCCGGCATCGGCGGCGAGGTCGGCCATGGCGCCGGAATAGCGGATACAGCCTTTTTCGATGATATAGGCGCGGTCGCTGACCAGGGTCGCGAAATGCAGATTCTGCTCCGACAGGATGACAGTCAGGCCGTCGGCTTTCAGGTCGCGGATTGTCTGCGCCATCTGTTCGACGATGACCGGCGCGAGCCCCTCGGAAGGTTCGTCGAGCAGGATGGCGGACGGGTTTCCCATCAGCGACCGGGCAATGGTCAGCATCTGCTGTTCGCCGCCGCTCATGCGTCCCCCTCGCCGGTGACGCATCTCGGCCAGGTTGGGAAACAGGGCGAACAGACGCTCCGGTGTCCATTCCTTCATACCGGCGCGCGCCGGCTGGCGGCCAACCTCGAGGTTCTCCATCACGGTTAGATCGGTGAAAATGCGGCGGTCCTCCGGCACGTACGCCAGGCCGGCACGGGCAACCACATAGGGCGGCGCGCCGGTGATATCGCTGTCGCCGAACCGGATGGCGCCTTGCGCCGGGCGCACCAGACCCATCAGGCATTTGAGCGTCGTCGTCTTGCCGGCGCCGTTGCGCCCGAGCAGCACCACGACCTCGCCTTCCGCCGCCGATAGCGTCACGTCCTCGAGGATATGCGCCCTGCCGTAATAGCTGTGGAGCCCGTCGACCGAAAGCAGAGGATGCGCCATTGCCATCACCCCGCGAACGTCGTGCCGGCGCCAAGATAGATCTCCTGGACCTGGGCATCGTTGCGGACGTCGTCGGGTTTGCCTTCGGCGATCAGCTGGCCGCGGTTGAGCACGATCAACCGATCGGCATGGGCAAAAACCACGTCCATGTCATGTTCGGTGAACAGCACGCTGATGTTGCGTTCCTGCACGATCTCGGCGGTGAGCGCCATAAGTTCGATGCGTTCGCGCGGCGCCATGCCGGCGGTGGGCTCGTCCATTAAAAGCAGTCTGGGCTGGTTGCCGAGCGCAATGGCGAGATCGACCCGCTTGAGATCGCCATAGGCCAGGATCGAACAGGGCCGCTGCGCCTGGTCGGCCATGCCGACGCGCGCGAGCAAGGCCATTGCCTCATCCACATAGAGGTCGCGCACCAGCTGGCGCAGGGAGAGCGCGCGCCGGTGCAGGGACAGCAAAGCCGTCTGGACGTTTTCCAGAACGGTCATGGAGGCAAAGGTCGAGGTGATCTGGAAAGTGCGCCCGACACCAAGGCGCCAGATCTCGCGCGGCGTCATGCCCACCAGCGAGCGGCCCTCCAGCGTGACAGACCCGGCATCAGGGCGCAGCTGGCCGTTCAGCATGTTGAAGCAGGTGGTCTTGCCGGCCCCGTTGGGGCCGATCAGCGCCAATAGCTGACCCGGTGCGGCGCTAAAACTGACATTGTCGACGGCCTGAACGCCGCCAAACGCCTTGCTTAATCCGGAGACCACAAGTGTCGCAGTCATTGTTTTGCCTCGGCCGGCTGGTAGCGGTCACGGACAAAGCCGACAATCCCCTGCGGAAACAGGACGACGAGGGCAAGGATCACGCAGCCGAGGATTGACCGCCAGAACCAGATTTCGTTGGACGACAACCAATCGGTCAGCCCCGTGAGCGCGGCGGCGCCGACGATCGGGCCGGTGAGGGTTTTTACCCCGCCCAGCAGGACCATCATCAACCCGTCGATGGATTGGGGGATGGCCATCTGATCGGGGAACACGCTGCCCTTGGAGAACACGTAGAGCGATCCGCCGAGACCGGCGAACATGCCGGCGAAGATAAAGGCGAGCCATTGCTGACGCTGCACATCTATCCCGATGGAATCGGCACGCAACGGGGAATCGCGCCCGGCCCGCATGAGATAGCCGAACGGGGTGAACAGGGTCCGGCGCAGCACCCAAACCGCGAGCCCCACCAGGATCAGGGTGAAGTAATAATAGGCGATCTTGCTGGATAGAAAATCCGCCGGCCAGATGTTCAGGACGCCATCGTCGCCATAGGTAAACTCGCTCCACTGGAACACCACCGACCAGCCGATCTGGGCGAAGGCCAGGGTCAGCATGGCGAAATACACCCCGCTGAGCCGCACGCTGAACCAGCCAAACACCATGGCGCCGACACCGGCAATGATGGGGGCGGCGACCATCGCCGCCAGCATGGGAGTCCCCAGATAATGCACCAGCAGGGCGGAAGTATAGGCGCCGAGCCCGTAATAGGCGGCATGACCGAACGACACCAGCCCGCCGGGTCCCATGATGAAATGCAAACTCACCGCGAACAGCACGAAAATGAAGATCTCGATCAACAGTGCGATGTCGAAGAAATTGCCAAACAGCGGCACCACGACCATCGCCAGCACCGATACGGCGAAAAATGATTTCGCCGCCGCGGTAGCCGGGCGTAGTGGCGGTTCGGGCGCTTCGCCCGGCGCGCGGGATACGGCTTCGGGACGTCCCAACAGACCCCAGGGCCGTATCAGCAGCACGATGGCCATGACCGCGAACATCAACACCAATGTCATTTGCGGGAAAATCAGAATGCCGAACGCATTGAGTTCGCCGATGATAATTGCGGCCAGAAAAGCGCCGAGGATGCTACCCATGCCGCCGATCACCACAATGACAAAGGCCTCCGCGATGACATTGAAATCCATCAGGAGATCGGCGCCGCCCTTGGGAATCTGCGCCGCGCCGCCAAGTCCGGCAAGAAGCGCGCCAAAGAAAAACACCGAGGTGAACAGCTTTGCCTGATCCACACCGAGCGCGCCGACCATTTCCCGGTCCTGGGTGGCGGCCCGCACCAGGGTGCCCCACCGCGTGCGGTGAAAAATCAGCCAGGTCACGCCCAGCACGAGCGGTCCCAGGACAATCAGGGCGAGATCGTATTGGGGCAGGGGGTGGCCAAGGATCATCACCGCTTCGGACAGCCCGGGGGCGCGGGGACCCACGAGATCGATCTCGCCCCAGATAAGCCGCGTGAGGTCTGAGATGATCAGGATCACCGCAAAGGTCGCGATTAACTGAAACAGTTCCGGCGCCTGGTAAATACGGCGCAACAGTCCCATTTCGATAACAACCCCGACCAGCCCGACCGCCGCCGCCGCGCCGAGCAGGGCGACCCAGAACCCGATTGGCCCGGGGTTGAAATAGGTGAGCAGGGAATAGGCGATATAGGCGCCCAGCATGTAGAGAGAGCCATGGGCGAAGTTGAGGATTCTGGAAACGCCGAAAATGATCGACAGCCCGGCCGCTATCAAAAACAGCGACGATGCGCTGGCCAGGCCGGTCAGGAACTGAATGACAAAAAAGCCCAAGGCGTGATCCTGTCAGGCGGTGTTATCGCCGGCGCGATTGCTTGATATTAAGCGGCCACCCCCACCCCAGCCCTCCCCCGCCGGCGGGGGAG
>JAQBTY010000226.1 GCA_027624735.1 Pseudomonadota bacterium
GAGAAGATGTCTCATCATCATTGGCACAGAGGGGTGACCCCCACCTCACCCCAACCCTCTCCCCCCCAATGGGGCGGAGAGGGAGTTAGTTCAGATCGCACCATTGCATTCCCCTCCGCCCTTCAGGGGGGAGGGCCCAGGGGAGGTGGGTCTTTGCCGCATGCTCCCATTTAAAATCATTGTGCCCTACTCTGCAAAGACCGCGCGGACCGACCCCAGCCCGCCAATTCTCACCTCGACCACATCGCCCGGCGTGACCGGCGCCATGGGACCCAGCGCCCCGGTCATGATGGTGTCGCCGGCCATCAGCGGCATGCCCACCGCCACCATCTTGCGGGCGAGCCACAGCGCCGCGTTGAGAGGATTGCCGAGGCACGCGACCCCGGCGCCGATCGATACCTGATCGCCCTTGTTTTCCATCACCATGCCGCACATCCGCAAATCCAGTTCGTGCAGCCCGACGGGCCTGGTGCCGAGCACGTAAAGACCCGACGACGCGTTATCGGCGATGGTGTCGAGGATGGTGATGTCCCACTTGGCGATGCGGCTGCCGACGATTTCGATGGCGGGGAGCGCATAGGCAACCGAATCCATCAGATCGACCAGGGTCAGCTGTTCATTGACCAGATCATTGTCGAGCACCAGCGCGATTTCGCCCTCGACCTTGGCCTGCATCAGACGCGCGGCATCGATCTCGTCGCCATCCACCACCTCCATGTCGGCATAGAGAATGCCGTAATCGGGCTGGTCGACGCCGAGCTGCTTCTGCACGGATTTCGCCGTGAGGCCGATCTTGCGCCCGACCGGACGGCGGCCTTCCTCGATCCAGATATCGGTGTTGGTTTGCTGGATCGCATAGGCCGCATCCAGGTCGCCTGCCTTGATCAGGTCGCGTATGGGCTTGCACGGCCGGCCGCTTTTCACCGCGTTCCGAATGCGCTGCGCCGCCGTTTTGATGGGGTCCGGTTGTCTGGCCATCCTCGCTCTCTTCCCTGAGTTTGCGTGTATTTGATTGTGCCCTTTATATAGCGGCCCTTGCCGCACGGGAACAGAGGAGAAAAGGACGATTGGTTCACATCCGCCAGTGTGCGGGACAGGTTCCGTTCGGTCGATGTTTTGTGATCTTCGCTTTTAGGTCGAAAATTTCTGCTACAGGATCAGGCTACTACACGCGGCATCGCATCGTTAGTTGCGTGCCGTCTCCCGGTCTTGATTGAATCTGAAGTGTGGCCCCCAGGCTCTCAATTCGCTCCCGTAGCCCGATCAGCCCCAACCCACTGTCTTTGTCTGTTTCACCCTTGGTCGTCGCGGGTTCGAAACCGGGGCCACTATCGGACACGGTCAATTCGAGCTGATGGCCTCTTGAACGGGCTGTGACTTTTTGATCAATGCCGCCGCCATGGCGGTAGGCGTTGTTCAGCGCTTCCTGGACAAACCGGAAAACTGAAATTTTCAACGGCAGGGGCAAATCCTTCGGCAAGGAATCGACGGTAAGGTTGACGGTCGTTTGTGTTCGCCTTTCGTGCGCACCAACGATCTCTTTAAGGACCATAAGCGGCGACATTTCTTCGAGCTTCGCCAACGTAAGCCCGGCGCTGAGCTCGCGAATATCACTCATGGCTTCGTGCAAGGCATCTCGGATGGCGCCCATTTCATCCAAGCCATTTCGATCGGAATTCGGCTGTCTTAGAGCCAATTTCAATGAATCCAGCCGCAAAAGGGCATAGCTGATTAATTGCGCAGGACCGTCGTGGAGGTCCGCGCCGATGCGTCGCAAATACCGTTCATTTATTTCGGCGATTCGGTTTGACGATTTCTGTGACCTGCTGAGTAGCTGTTCTTGCTGAGTCCGAATGATTTTATCGGCCCGCAGTGCAATCCAATACATTGCGAGGAAAAGAATCAAGCCGCCCAACACCGCGCCGAACCAGATAATTTGTCGACCGGTGTCTATGGCGGCGAACAGGTTCATGGGCGTCTTGTAAATTTCAGCGACGGCGACGACGCGGGTTCCGTTGCCGTTCCAGATGGGAATGTAGTTCTCGACAAAGCGCGTGTCGGAATCACTAAACAGCGCGTGCTCGGCCTTTTGATGCGGGAGACTGCCTGCGGAACCGATCTCTATCACGGTCTCGCCGGCCAGCGCTTCCTTTAGCTCTTCATTGTCGGTGAAACGCTTGCCGACGAGGGCGGGTTGGCTCGACCACACCACCGCGTATTGATCCGAATAGACGTTGGCGTGAAGAACGTCGGGCATCCCTGCGATGAGGGAGAAAAATCCCCCGAGTTCTCCGGTGGTCTCGTGCGTATCGCCGCGCAGCAGGTGATCAAGGGCGGTCACCGTCGTATGATGGGGTTGCAGCGCATGCTTCCGATTGGCCTCGCCGATCACGCCCCGGACGAACTCAGCCGTGACGATGGAGTCGCGGCGCAACATGTTCTCGGTCAGGAAACGGGACAGAATAATGCCGGAGACGACGCTGATCAGGGTTATGGCTACCAAACCGCTGATCGTGAACCATCGAATGAGATTGAAGGACTTAACAGATACGTCGTCGTCCCCATCCTCGGACAAGGCCTGATTGCGCTTACCCATTGACCAGCCCCGCTCACCGGCGCCCTTCGCGGGAGAGCGCACTAATGCCCGAAACGTCGATCGGGGGCCATTCCGATCCGCGATCGTGTCGATAGCGCCTGTGTAGCGGCTTTGGTCTGAGATTCGCACGGCTTCAGATATCCCCTTGGAAGTGCCGAGTTTGGTTCAGATTCGCCGCGATCGCAATTGCGTAATTGAATATTGTTTCAGACGATCACGTCGGATGGATTCGGAACACTGGTGTGTCGATGTCGAAGACGGCCGAGTGACGCTTCTCGGTGCGGTGCTTTACTGCGCCGCCGCGACCGCGTTGGTCTTGGTGATGCGGCAGGACAGCCCGCGGGTGTCGGCCGACCCGGTCACGGGATCCCAGGGACCGTCATAGCGCATGGCGGCATTGATGTTGACGTCGAGCGCGCCGCGTTCCGGTCCAGGCGCTTCGGGGTACCACCAGCCCATGCCGGTGCGCGCCACGCCGGGTAGCGTTTCGTCGGTCACGCGAACTTTTAATCGGCAGGCGCCGGGGCCACGGGCGGTTTCCAGCGATACCCAGTCGTCGGTGACCAGGCCATAGTCATCGGCGGTATCGGGGTGCAGTTGCAGCCACGGGTCGGGGGACACCTTGCGGGCCCAGTCCTGATCGCGGAACCGCGAATGGTGATAGGTGCGTTCGCGCGCGCCGGTCAGCAGCATCAGCGGGTAGGCGGTGCGGGTCGCCTCGTCTTCGCGGTCGGGACCGGTCGGCACGTAAGCGGGCAGGGGGTCGAGCCCTAGCTCGGCCAGCCGTTCCGAATAGAGCTCCAGCTTGCCGGTCTTGGTCTTGAAGCCGGCCTTCTCGAAATTGCCCAGCTCATACGGAAAATTGGCGAAACCGGTTTCTTTCATATCATCGACGGTGATACCGCAATCGCCCAGCAGATAGGCGTTGAACTCGGCCTTGGTCCGCCACGGGAAGAAGCGCCGCGCCTCGCCAATGCCGCGCGCCTCAAGCCGTTCCACGATCTCGTTGGCGATCCAGAAATCGCTGCGTGCTTCGCCTTGCGGCTCAATAGCCGGCTGGATCAGGCTCAGGCACGGCGCGTTGGCTTCCAGCGAAACCTCTTCGTCCTCCAGCCCGGTGGTCTTGGGCAGGACCAGATCGGCGAACTCGGCGGTCGGGTTCATCATGTGCGTGCCGACGGCGAAAAAATCGAGCGACCGTAGCGCCGCGATGGTCTTCCGCGTGTCGGGGTAGGTGACCACGATATTGACGCCAGTGACATACATCGCGCGCACCGGGTAAGGCTTGCCGGTCAGGACAGCCTCGATCACCGACGGGTTATGGCATGACGTCTGATAGCCGTCGGGGCCGGACCAAACGGGGAACTGATCGGCGCCGATGGTCTGGTTCGCGGCCTCAAGCGGCAGGCGAAACTCAGGCTTGTGCAGAATTTCCACATAGTTGGTGAAGCCGGCCGGCCGTTTGCCTCGGCGGTTGCCGCCCTTGCGGTCGAGATTGCCGCTGATCGCGACCAGCGCATGATAGGCGCGGAACGTCTGCACCCCGGCGCTGAAGGCATCAATGCCGTGGCCGCTGACAAAGCAGCTCGGGCCGTCGGCATACATCTCCGCCGCCTGTTCGATATGGGCCTGCGGCACGTTGCTGATGTCCGCCGCGCGCGATGCCGGATACTGCGCCGCCCGCTCCGCCAACGCGTCGAATCCATGGCACCATTTTCCAACAAAATCCGCATCATAGAGTTTATTCTTGATAATATGGTCGATCATGGCCAGTGCGATGGCTGCGTCGGTTCCAGGCGTCGGTTGCAGCCACAGATCGGCGATATCGGCGGCCGGCGTTCTGGCGGGATCGATGGTGACGATCCGCGCGCCGCCCGCCTTGGCGCGCTTGAGCGCCTGCCATTGCGCCGGGTCGGCGGCATAGGGGTTGCGGCCGACGATCAGGGCGCAGCTGGCGTTAGGGATGTCTTCGCCACTGCCCATGGCGAGCCCGGTGAGCTTGTCGCTTACCCCGCGGCAGCCGCCGCACAGATCCTGGTTCATCATCCAGTTGGGCGAACCGAAGGCGCGCATGAGAAGCGCCAGCGATACGCCGCGGCTGAAATGGGCATTGCTGACCGCGCCGCACAGCGCGTGCGGGCCGTGTTCCGCGCGGACCTTCAGCAGGCGATCGGTCATCTCGTCCAGCGCGTCGTCCCATGACAGCCGCTGCCATTTGCCTTCGCCGCGCGCGCCGGCGCGCTTCATCGGATACAGCACGCGGTCGGGATGATAGGTAAGCTCGGGCAGGCCGCGGATCCCCTTGACGCAAAAGGCGCCGAGCGAGGCCGGATGATCCGGGTTCGGCGCCACCTTGGTGACACGGCCATCTTCGACCGTGACAAGCGAGCCGCAATGGGTGCTGCATTCCCAGCAGGTGCTTGGGATGATGGTTTTGCTTTTTGTCATGAACCGATGATACTCCAAGCTTGAAATTTTTGCATAGTTGGAAATGCGTAGGGGAGAGATGCGATGAAACTGGTGCGATATGGCGAGCGGGGGGCGGAACGCCCCGGACTGATCGATGCAAACGGCGCCCTGCGCGATCTATCCGGTGAGATTGAAGACGTTACGCCGGGGACCCTGGCGCCGGCGATGCTGGATCGCCTGCGGGGCCTGGATACCGACGCGCTGCCCGAGGTGGCGGGCAATCCGCGGCTTGGCGTGCCGGTGGGGGGCATTCCCAAGATCGTCGCCATCGGCCAGAACTATCTCAACCACATCAAGGAGATGGGGTATGAGCCGCCCGCCGAGCCGGTGATCTTTCTCAAGGCCATCAGTTCGCTCAGTGGGGCGAGCGATCCCATCATCAAGCCGAAGACCTCGACCAAGCTCGATTACGAGGTGGAGATGGCGGCGGTTATCGGCCGCACCGCGATCAATGTCAGCGAAGCCGAGGCGCTTGAGTATGTCGCCGGCTATGCCCTGATGAACGATGGCTCCGAACGGGCGTTTCAGGGCGAACGGGCCGGCGGCACCACGAAAGGCAAGAGCGCGGATAGTTTCGGGCCGCTTGGGCCGTGGCTGGTCACGTCGGACGAGGTCGGCGATCCGCAGAACAAGAACCTATGGACCCGGGTGAATGGCGAGGCGCGCCAGGCCGGCAATACCAGCGACATGGTCTTTGGCTTCGCCCAGCTGATCGCCTATGTGACCGAGTTCATGTCGCTGCAGCCCGGCGACGTGCTGACCACTGGCTCGCCCCATGGCGTCGCCGCCGGTTTCAAGCCGCCCAAATGGCTGCGGCCCGGCGACGTGGTCGAGATGGGCATAGACGGCCTCGGCGAACAGCGCCATGTGATCGTGGAGTTTCCGGGGTAATTGGTACGCTGAACGGGCGGGTCTACCCCCACAGCTCGAATTCGCCGTTGATTTCGACCGGGATGCGGTGGGGCAGGGAGCCCATGCCGACGGCGGATCTGGCGTGGCAGCCATATTCGGGGCCGAACAGTTCGTAGAGCAAATCGGACGCGCCATCGATCACCTTCGGCTGCAATTCGAAATCGGGCGCGCAATTGACCATGCCGAGAATACGGATCACGCGTTTGACCCGGTCCAGATCGCCGTCGCAATGGGCCTTCAGGCTGGCGAGTATGGAAAGCATCACCTGTTTCGCGGTTTCATAGCCTTCCTCGATTGTCACCTCCACGCCCACCTTGCCGGCCCCCTCGCTTTTGGCGGGTGGCGGTAGATCGCGGCCGTGGCCCGAAACAAACAGAATATTCCCGACCTGGACGCAGCCCTGCCGGTTGGGGCTGGGGTAGGTGAAGGGTTTTGGCAGCGTATGACCCATCTCCGCCAGTTTTTGTTCCAGCTTTCCCATCGTATTTTCCTCGTGTAGTAGATCCAGCCTCAGCGTGTCGTGCCGCTTTGGATCTGTCAACGCTGGACCTGTCAAAGAACCGGCCACGCTTTTCCCCATGGCTTCTATCGCGTAGAACAGGCGCCAATTACGTCAGGGAGACCAACATGACCCAGAATACCGGACCGCTCGCCGGCATCACCGTCCTCGATCTGACCCGCATTCTGGCGGGACCGTTCTGCACTCAGATGCTTGGCGATCTTGGCGCCGACATCATCAAGATAGAACGGCCGGGCAGCGGCGATGATACGCGGCGCTTCGGCCCGCCCTTTCTCAAGGACGATGAGGGCAACGACACGGTGGAAAGCGCCTATTTCATGGCGGCGAACCGGAACAAGCGCTCGGTCGCGGTGGATATATCGAAACCGGAGGGACAGGCGCTGATCCGCCGCATCGCGCAAAAATCCCACGTCCTGGTGGAAAATTTCAAGGTCGGCAATCTGGCGCGCTACAAGCTGGGCTATGACGATCTGAAGGATGACAATCCCGGCCTGGTCTATTGTTCCATCACCGGCTTCGGCCAGACCGGACCCTATGCCGAACGTCCCGGCTACGATCCGCTGATCCAGGCCATGGGCGGCTTCATGAGCGTGACAGGCGAGCCTGACGGGGTGCCCATGAAAGCCGGTGTGCCGATCGCCGATATCATGGCCGGCATGTACGCCACTGTCGCGATCAATGCCGCGCTGCGGTCGCGGGAAGTCGATGGCAAGGGCCAGTATATCGATATCGGTATGCTGGATACCCAGGCGGCGTGGCTGTCGATCCAGGCCATGAACTATCTGATCGGCGG
>JAQBTY010000227.1 GCA_027624735.1 Pseudomonadota bacterium
CCAAAGGGGGGAGAGGGTTGGGGTGAGGTGGGCCTTTTCCACGCGACTACATCTAAAATTATCCCGCCCTACTGCTTCTTCAAAAAGTTCAAAAAGATTGCCGCCAGGTCTTCTTCTTTCGCGTCCCAATCCTCGAACGGCGTGGTGTCCACATCGAGCATTTCGTCCATCAGCGTGTGGATTTCGCTGCCGGCGATGGCGCTGTGCGCGGTCTCCGCGACGGCGGGCGGATGGGTGTTGTCGTTGCCCGGCACGATACAGGTCGGCACAGAAATAGACCGTAGCTCGGCCTCGGTGACGCCAATGACCGGAAGATCGGCGCCGGCTTCGAAATAGGCAAGCCAGTGCGACATGACGGCAATGAAATGATCGGGGTCCATGGCCATCAACCGGTCCCGGTTTTCGGGCCTATCGGCGATCCGTTCGGCGAATTCCTCAGTCTGGCAGACCGCCGCCATGCCGCCTTCCTGGGCGGCCCGGATGTAGAGGCCGTAATATTTTTCGGCCAGCCGCTTGGCCGCAAAGCCGCCGCCGGTCACCCGCCACAACAATAATGCGCTGACGGCATCGGGATGGCGCAGCGCGAACAGCAGCGACAGGCGGCAGCCCGACGAGCTGCCGCCGACGATCGCCGGCAGCGCATTCAGCTGTCCCAGAAGCTCATGAAGATCGTCGGCCCAGATTTCATATTCCGACTCCTCGCCGTCGATCACCACATCGGACGCGCCGCAATTGCGCCGGTCGAAAATCACCACGCGATATCCGCCATCGGCAATCCGCTGGGCGAGCGATTGCACGCTGCCCATGGCGTTGCGTCCGCCCGGCGACAGCGCCACCCAGGGACCCTGGTTACCCAGCACCTGGTAATTGATCGTGACGCCCCGCACACTTGCGATTGGCATGGCGCTCCCCCCACCTTTGTTTTTCTTCACGGGTCAGTTTGCGCCACCGAGAGGGTTTCTGCAAAGGGGGCGACGGTGAAAATCGCAGTTTCATCCGTTGGTTGTCACGGGGACCCGTTACGCTAAGATAAGCGGACAAGCGGGCAATTAGCCTGAATTATTCATGACCGCCATCGGGTTTGATGGGTACGAGCGGTATCGTCCGGGTTGACGGCTGATTTTCAAGTTTGGTTTTCGTAACGGGGCTGGAGGTTGACGTTCGGGGTTCACTCGGCGGCGATTGCCGCCGGGGTCATGGTCCGAGCGCCGCGATTCGGCCCGCCGTCGCGATGAAGGCCGGCCTGTATGGATAGCTCGAAGGCAGGGCGATGCGTATGCGGGATTTGAGTTCCTCGATGCGTGCGGCGATTTTGAGGAAGACCCGGCGTAGTGTCTCGAACGTCGCCTTGCGCCACAGCGACCGGCGGGGCGCGGCTTGTCGGAGCCGATGCAACAACCAATAGGCCCCGGTGTGCAGGAAGAGCCGGAACTGGTTGGCTTCCCAGCGGTGACAGGATGTGCGGTCGGATTTTGTGTAGAGCTTATGATCCTTGATCATGTTTTCCATCCTGCCGCGGGCGCAATAGATCTTCTCATAAAGCACCTTGGCGCGGCCGGGCAGGTTGGTGACGACGAAGCGTATGTCGGAGCCTTTCGATGTCGCCTCGACGCGGGCGATGACCTTGCGCGCGCGTGACCAGCTTTTTGCCTGGTAGTCGGTCTGGAAGAAGCGGCGCAGCTTGTCTTTACCCTGTTGTGCCCGACGGACGGCCACATCCTCGCACCACGGCTGCCCGGTCTTTCTCAGCCGGGCGTTGCCGGGAAGCCCGAAGATGTAGCTGCAGCCTTGATCTTCCAGGAGTTCCATAACCTCAGGCGTTCCATAGTGGCCATCGCCACGCACCATAATTTCCACCCGGGGCCAATGGCGCCGGATGCGGCGAATGACGTGTTTGAGGACACCGGCCGCCTCTTGTCCGGAAGGCCGCTTGCCGGGGCGCAGTAGCGACAGAACCGGCTTTGAGGTGGTTGCCTCGAAGATGTGGATGGGCTGGAAGACGTATTCATCATAATGGGCGTTGAAAAGCGTCAGCTGTTGGCCGCCATGAGCCGTGTCCGGGGTATCGTCGATATCGAGAACAATGCGCTTCGGAACGGACTTGAAGCTATCGCAGAACAGATCGATCATCGACAGCCCCATGCGCCCCAGGTCGCGCCACGATGGTGCATTCTCCAGGCGCGACAGCGTCGGTTGGCTCATCAAGTCATCGCCCATCTCTGGCAGGCGGCCGCAGGCCAGCTTGAAGGCCGGATCGAAACGCAGAACATCGAGGTCATCGCAATCTTCGTAACCACACGCGATGGCGAACATCCGTGCCCGGATCATGTCAGCCTGGGTGTGGGTCGTGCTCGAAGGATCGCGCTCATCTTTCAGGCACGAAGAAAGCACCTCGGCCAGCCCCAGGCCGTTCTCAATCTCGCGCAACAACAGAACGCCACCGTCGGACGATAGCCGCCCGCCGTCGAAACGGACGAGCAATTCCTTGCCCACAACGGGTGACAAACCGGGCAGATAGGGGGTAGTTTCATTCATGGTGAGCCGTAGGTTTTCCTGATGTCGATGAGCTTGTTCAAACACCAAAATCATACGACTTTTCAACAGGTTAATCTATGCTCACCACCTAATTCACGCCGTGTCGTGAATAATTCAGGTTAGATCCGTCATGACCTTACAAACCAATCGGGAGGATACTATGTCTAGGCACGTTACGCGTTTTGGAGTCGCCCTCGCATCCCTTGCTGCGAGCGGTTTTTTAGCATCGACCGCCTTGGCCGCGGATTTCTATCGCGGCAAGACCGTCACCATTTCCATCGGCTCCGGCGTCGGCGGTGGTTTCGATGCCTATTCACGCACCGTCGGTCAGTTTCTCGGCAGGCATATACCGGGCAATCCGACCGTCGTACCGCACAACCGGACGGGCGCCGGCGGGCGCATATCCGCGAACTGGCTCTATACGGTCGCGCCACAGGACGGCACGGTTCTGGGCAATACCGGCCCCTGGCTCGCCATGGAACCCATGTGGCAGACCAAGGGCGTCAAGTTCGATCCGGTCAAGTTCCACTGGCTAATCAGCGTGAACCGCGAAGTCTCGAGCTGCCTTGTCTCCAATAAGAAAGGAATGATGACGCTGGGGGACCTCAAGAAAAACAAGATCGCCATGGGGTCCTCGGGGCCGTTTACGCCGATGACGTCGGATGTCCGCGCGCTCAATGCCATCGTCGGCACCAAGATCAAAATGGTGCACGGCTTCAAGGGCACCCGAAACGTGATGTTCGCGGTTGAAAAAGGCGAGCTCGACGGCAGCTGCGGCATCTGGATTTCCAGCCTCAAGGCGCAATATATCAACTACGTGAAGAGCGGCCAGATGAAGGTGATGATCCAGATGGGGCTGACGAGCCATCCGGAATACCCCAACGTGCCCAACATCATCGACATGGTAAAATCGAAAGAGGATCGCCAGGCGCTCGCGTTGGTGTTTGGCCAGCTTGAGATGGGCCGTCCGTTCGTGGCGCCGCCGGGCACGCCGCTGGCGCGCGTTGCCCTGTTACGGAAAGCCTTCGCCGATACGGTGAAGGATCCGGATTTCCTTGCCGCCGCCAAGAAACGGCGCCTGGAAGTGCGCCCCCTTTCGGGCGAAAAGGTCCAGGCGCTGGTTACCGAGTTTTACACCACGCCGCCGCATATCGTAAAACGCGTCCGCACAATGCTTGGCCGATAGGAAGCTGACCGCCGGAGGATCATGATCTTCCGGCGGTGTGACCTCGCCTCAATTTTGATCGCTGCCGCCCTTTTGTCAAACCGAATTCACCGTCATAGTGTCTCGGAATAGGAACAATCCAATAAGAGGGAAAAGCGCATGACTCTTGAGGTTCGCCGCGTCGTCACGGGGCACGATAAAAACGGCAAGGCCATCGTCGAGATTGACGAGATCGCCAAGAATGTGATCACCAGACGCCCCGGCGCGGATTCCACCGTCGTCTGGGCGACCAATAGCTACCCGCCCGACATGGACACCGACCAGGACATCTCGGCCAGCGTGACATCGACCACCGTTCCCAATGGCGTGGTCTGCCGGATTTCGCGTTTTGGGCCAGGCGTCGCGCCGCGGGTCCACCGCACCGCATCGATCGATTACGCCATCGTGCTGTCCGGCGAGATCGACATGGAGATGGATGACGAAGTCATCCATCTGAAAGCCGGCGACGTGCTGGTCCAGCGCGGCACCATCCACAACTGGGTCAATAACGGGACCGAGCCCTGCATGATCGCCTTTATCCTGATCGACAGCAAAATGCCGATCCGGAACGGCGTGCGGCTCGACCCGCACGGTTGAGCAAAACGTCGCTGACGGCGGAATTTTTTAGTGGCGCAGAACCAGTGTGAAAGGAAAAATCATGGGCATTCAACGCATTGAATCGCTTGTTTTCGGGGCTGATAATATCGCTGACGCGACCCGCTATTTCGACGATTGGGGGCTCGAGGCCACGAAACGCAGTGAATCCGGCACGACCTACACCCTGCCGGAAAACCAGACCATCGTCATAGGGGACGCCAACGACGACCGGCTGCCATCAGCGCCGGATGGCAAAAACACCCTGCGCGAAACCATCTGGGGCGTCGATAGTCAGCCAAATCTCGACGCTATCCGGGTGGAATTGTCGAAGGACCGCGATGTCGCCACGGATAACGACGGCACGCTGCACGCACGGGACGATGCGGGTTTCGCCATTGGCTTCAGAGTCTGGGACCACATACCGGCGGGGATCGACGCGCCGCTAATCAACATGAATGACCGGAACACCCGGCTGAATGAGCCGGTCGACGGCGACCGGCGGGCACGCCCCATTCGGATCGGCCATGTGGTGTTTCATGTGCCGGCCGACGACTGGAAAGGGCTGAGCGCCTTCTATCAGGACCGGCTCAAATTCCGCTTGTCCGAACGCGCCGAGGACACCGGTGACTTCATGCGCTGCGAGGGATCGCAGGACCATCACAATCTGTTCCTCGCCCATCGGATGAACCGTGCCCAGTTCAACCACATCGCCTTCGAGGTCCGCGATTTCGACGAGATCATGCTGTGCGGCGCCCATATGAAGGCACAGGGATGGGAACCGGCGACCAAGCCCGGCCGGCACATCATGGGATCCAACATGTTCTGGTATTTCAGCACGCCATGCGGCGGGCGGACCGAGTATTTCGCCGACATGGACCGGCTGACCGAAGACTGGAAACCGCCTGTCTGGGATGAAAACCCAGGCTACGCCATGTGGATCATGGAATAACACACACCAAAAACAGAAGAGGAAATCGTTATGGGAAGCGGCACACGACCACAGGTTATCGCGATCGAGGAACATTATCTGGATGAGGATGTCGACGCCAAGGTCAATAAACAAGCCGGCGGCGGCGAAGATACGCGCAAACGCCTCTTGGATCTCGGGGAATTGCGCCTTCGGGAAATGGACGAGGCGGGCATTGATATCCAGGTCCTGTCGCATTGTCCGCCAGGCGCACAGGCGTTCGACAAGGACGAAGCCATTGTCCGCGCCCAGGGTGTCAACAACCGGCTCTATGACGTGGTTCAGGCCCGGCCCGACCGGTTTGCCGCCTTCGCGAGCCTGCCGACCCGCAACCCCGATGCGTGCCCCGACGAGCTGGAACGCTGTGTGAAGGAGCTAGGCTTCAAGGGGGCCATGATACACGGCCTGACAGACGGAAAATTTCACGATTTGCCGGAATTCTGGCCGATCTTCGCCAAGGCGGAGGAGCTCGACGTCCCCATTTATATTCACCCGGGCCGGCCGCATCCCGCCGTGATAGAGGCCTATTACAAGGAATATGCCGAGAAATACCGGTCCATCCTGTCGGCCGGCTGGGGCTTTACGGTAGAGACCGCCACCGCCGGGCTCCGGCTGGTTCTCAGCGGCGTTCTGGACAAACATCCCGACGTCAAGATCATCCTCGGGCATATGGGCGAGGGCTTGCCGTTCCTGCTATGGCGGATCAACCATTCCTTTTCCAAACTGTTCCGCCCCGGCGGCGATGACATCCAGTTCCGCGATTTGTTCTGCAAGCATTTCTACATCACCACCAGCGGCAATTTCTCGAACCCGGCGCTCTTGTGCAGCGTGATGGAAATGGGGGTCGACCGGATTTTGTTCTCGGTCGACTGGCCCTATGTGGAGAACGCGCCCGGCACCGACTGGATGGAAGGTATTCCGCTGAGCGAGGAAGACAAGGCGAAAATCTACAACGGCAACGCCAAGAAATTGCTGCGGATGTAGAACGGGGCTGCGGGCGGACACGGGCGAGTCTCGGATTCGCCCTTACGTTCCAGAACGTTCCAAATTTTCCAAATATTGTGTAAGGGCCGGTCCGAGACCGGCCCGCTTTTTTGTTCAGGGCCGCAGCCGCCGGTGGTGACGGCAAGGAAAGCGGTCTAATTTTCCCGGACCGAAATCCACTCCGACCGGCTCGCGCTGTTTTGTACTCAGATTAACCATATCATTCCCCTCGCCGGGTTTACCCCAGCGAAAGGTGATTACCTCCTGTCCGTCGGGAAGACCGCTGCGCCGCATCGCATTGCGGAGGACGCGTGCTCCTCCCTTTGTTAGGGAGTCCTGGATGACCAGATCGACTACGGCTAGACCTCGAAAGACGTTTTCCTTCGTACCATTTGGCGGAAGACGTGTGGCTGCGAACGCGTCTTGAGGTCTCATTGAGGCGAATGCGCCCGGACCGCGAAATTTATTACGTGGCTTCAGTCTTTGAATTCTTTGCCGTTCCGAAAAACTGCCAAGACTTTTCATCTGGTTCGTAGTCGGTGATGGAGTGGCTTCTAATCTCGCGACTCGCTCAACTCTACGCCGCCCTTTCAGTAGCCTGCCGCGGCGGCCAGCCACAATGGCGAGGATGGCAAGGTCCCGTTCCAGCCGCCTCGCATCGGTATCGGTTTCACCGAGTTCTCGGGCTGCCCGGTCCTGGTCATGGGCCTGCGCGACCCCTTCGTCGTTGCGTTTCAGACGGGCGCGATTGCTACCGTCCAGAAATCTTGTAGTGGAGTCGCTCTCCAACAGAACGTCGACCGCCCGGCATTACGTCAGTGCGTAGGCGGATCATTAGAATACAGCCGTGACAAATATTGGGTGACCGGCGAATTCATAAACTGGACGGGAGAAGTTCCGTAACAGTTTAGCCCGGATTATTCACGGTGGTCGGATGGTTTGAGCAAGGCGCGTGGTATCGTCCGGGTTGACGG
>JAQBTY010000228.1 GCA_027624735.1 Pseudomonadota bacterium
ACGACCGGGCAAGCCGGTCGCGCAAACACTACATCTAGCGCCACCTGAGTCAACGGGATAAGCCGCTAACTGCGGAACAATCAGGACTTCTTGTTCTTTTCGAAGAGCTTCTTCAGCTCTGTGATGACTTCCGGCTCTGCCGCTTTAAAGCCCGCCGCGATTTTCCGGCGAATCTCGGCCGCCGATACGGGCGAATACTCAAGCCCTCTTTTTATCACCTGGTCCTTGAAACTGGCTTCGGCCATCATGGCGGCGAATGACTTCTCCAGATCGTTCACCAGATTTTTGGGCGTTCCCGGCGCGACATAAAACCCCTGCCCCACTTCCAGATTGATGGCGATTACATCATACATCTTTCGGTGAAGCGTCCCCGGCTTCAGCAGATCCTGCAGATGCGGAACATTCTTGAAGAGCGGATCGGGATCACGCGGCCCCATGGAAATTACCGGATGAACCAGTTTCTTGGGCAGCCAGGTCGGACGGGCGGCTGTGAAAGCAGAGCTAAAGGTAGCGCGGCCAAGCACTTCGCCCTTTTCAACGGCCAAATTCATCAATCCGCCGCCCCGGTATCCGTAGATCAACTGCATCTTGGTCCCGAGCGACAGGTTGATCAGACGCGGCAGGACAGAAGAGCTGGAGCCAAAGCCGGATGTCGCGATCGGCACCTCCCGCGTCATGAGATCATCAATCGAATTGATGCCGGACGTATGCCAAAACCAGACATGGTTGGGTCTGGCGGCCGGCGACCCCAGCCACTCGAATTTGGTCGCGTCGAACTTCACTTTTCTGACCAGCGGAACCGTAATGTTTCCGGGTGCGATCATCGCGATAATTGTGCCGTTCTTCGGGGCAACGTTATACATAAAGGAAGCGGATTTCGCGCCGCCGCCACCGGGAAGATTCTGAATAACCACGTTCGGATGGCCCGGGATGTGCTTGGAAATATTTCTCTGCAACATCTGGCAATAGGCGTGATAGGAACCGCCCGATCCGGACGGGACCTGTACCGTGATTGTCTTGCCGGCGTAATAATCAGCCGCGAAAACCGGCGTACCGAACGACAGGAACGCCCCCGCTGCTATCGCCGGCGCCATATATTTTAAGGAGTAAATCATTATCAAGTTTTCCCTGTTTTAGGTTTGAATTAAATACGTAATCGACTCTTCATCCGCATGAAATCAGTCGCCGGGCGGTTTATCAAGCTTCATCGCCGGATTCAGTCAGTCTCGAAAACCAGATCCTTGACGATTTTCCGGTTGGGCGGCGGTTCAATCTTCATGCCGTCCGTCGCCAGACACATGCAGGTCAGTTGACGGCGACCGTTGATCATCATGGAACAAATCCCGCAGACGCCGCGGCGGCAATCGGAATTGCGAAACGAAAGACTGCCGTCTTCATGGTGATAGACATGGCGGATAGCCTGCAGGACGGAGAGAGGGCCATCGGGGTCGATCACATAATCCTGATAGTGGGGTTCGCTGTCACGGGCAGGGTCAAACCGGAAGAGCGTGATCTTGAAGGCGGCCATTTATTCGATCGCCTCTAACGCCGGATCGGCGGCGCGCGCCTGTGTTTCGAACGCCAACCCGTCGCCGTCTTTCCGGATCACAATATTTTTCAACCAGATTCCATCGTCGCGTTCGGGATAATCCTCGCGGTAGTGCGCGCCCCGGCTTTCGGTACGCGCCAGCGCGGCGCCCGCCATGGCACGGGCGAACCGGACCATGGCGGTAACCTCCAGTGCCTCTATCCAGTCATAATTACCGATCCGGTTAGCGTCGGCGACCGACATGCCCTGCAAATCCTCTGCTTCCATCCGTTCGAAGGCGGCGATGGCTTGCCGCAGCCCGTCATCATTGCGCACGACGCCCACATGGTCGTTCATCAATTTCTGCAGCCGTGCCTTGATGACGTTGGGCCGGGGTCCGGTGCGCCGGTCACTGAGGTAATCGAGAACACGATCCGCCTCGGCGGCTATAACTGCGTCGTCTGTTTGTCCCGCGCCGTGCGATCCGGCGAACTCGGCGGCGGCGCGTCCGGCGCGCTTGCCGAAAACCAGGATCTCGGTGAGCGAATTGCCGCCGATCCGACCGGCGCCATGGGGTCCGCCTGAACATTCGCCGACCGCGAACAAGCCCGGCACCGTCGATTGCGCCTGTGCGCCGATCCTGATTCCACCGCAGACGTAATGGGCGGCGGCGCCGACTTCGATGGGTTTGGTCATGTCGATTCCAAAGGATTGAAGATATTTGGTCTGCGACGGCAGCGATTCCATCAGGGTTTCCATGGATACCGAGCCGGGGTCGAAAAACGCCCCGCCATGCGGGCTGCCGCGCCCGGCGCGGACCTCGCCATAGATGGCCCTGGCATAGATGTGCCGCGCCGGATTGTCGCTGCCTTCCGGATCGTAGCGCGCCAGAAACGGTTCGCCGTCGGCATTGAAAAGCGGTCGGGCGCCCTTGGTCAGCAGATACTGAAAGGTGAACAGCACGCCGCGGACCGTCGCCGGATACAGCACCGCATGACCCAGCATCAACAGAAATTCCACATCCACCAGATCGGCCCCGGCTTCGAGCGCCAGCGCATAGCCGTCGCCTGTCGAGTCGGGCGTATTGCTGTGAACCGGAAACAGCTCGCCCGCGCCGCCGGTCGCCATGACGACCGCACCGGCGCGGATATCCAGCAGTTCGCCTGTCTGGAAATCGACCGCCATGACGCCGCACACCCGGCTGCCATCCTTGAGCAGGCGGGTCACCAGAATTTCATGCCGCCGGGGAATGTCGCGCTTGTTTATCTGGCGCCGCAACGCCTGCATGATGGGCGTGCCGAGCGAATCGCCCTTTTTGATGGAGCGCGGGTAGGTCTGTGACGAATCGAGCTTGCGCTGAACCAGCTTGCCATTCTCTTCGCGGTCAAACCGCGCCCCGAAGGATTCGATGTCATCCACTGCCTCGACCGCCTCGGCGGTGAATATCCTGGCAAGGTCGGGATCGGCCAGGCCATAGCCGCCGCGTATGGTATCGGCGTAATGCACCTCGGCATTGTCACGCGGATCGGCATAGCCAAACGCCACCTGAAAGCCGGTGACCGCGGTCTGGGTCAGACCGCTCTTGCCGACGATCCCCTTCGACAGGACCAGCACCCGGGCGCCGGCATCATGGGCCGCCACCGCCGCGCGCAACCCGCCGCCGCCGCCGCCGACAATCAGCACATCGGTTTCAAGAATCCGGTCGATCATGCGCTCTAACTTCCCACCGCCCATGCTGGAGCGTCACACTGCTTGTTTTACGTCAAATTCCCCCTCACCCACTTCGGCTAACCTCGGCCAGAGCCTCGGTAAGCCTTCGTACCCTCTCCCGCTCGCGGGAGACGGAAGGGGCCCGCGATGCGCTTGCATCGTGGGAAGGTTGAGGGACCTTCTGCCTATAAATAAACGGAACATGCCTTAGTGAATAGAACCTAACATTTGATACCCCTAGGGGACCCGGTCAGCTGCCGCGCACCGCCTCGATAAACAGATCGTCGACCGCCAGCGGGCGCTCCATCAGCCCCTGATCGTCGCAATAATCCAGGAACATCTGGAGATTGTCGCGGTTCGCCGCCAACCCCGACGGCCAGATATCGGGCCCAAGCCGGCCGCGCTGTTCCTGGAAGGCGTTCCAGCCCCAGGCGAGCAGCGGATAGGCGGGGTCCTCGTAATAATCATAGGCGATGCGCTTGGATTCCTCCCACATATCGATCAGCGCCGGCGCCAGTTCGGGCAGGCGCTCTGCAACATCGCGTCTCACCGCCAGCAGATGCATCACCGGAAAATACCCGTATTTGCGAAAATAGCGTTCATCTTCCGCCATGGGATCGGCAAACAGCCGCCTGACCTTATCGCCTGCCGCGGCAAGCGCCTGATTGGTTTTTTCGGGTCTTTGCGGGCAGATCAGCGCATCGATGTCACCGCGCACCAGCATGTCGCCCATATCGGCGCCATCGGGAATACGCTGCACCGAGACGCCCTCGGGAAAATCGATGGGCAATTGTTCCGGGCGCATGCAGTGCCACTTCACGTCCTGCCACCGAACGCCGTAATCCCGTTTCAGATCACCCTTGGCGAGAACCGACAGCGTCACCTGAAACGCGGTTATGCCGACATTGCGCCCCACCAGATCCGAAGGCGTTTTTATCCCGGCGGCGGCATTGACATAGATCTGGCTCATGGAAAAATAGCGCCGCGGAAACACCGGTACCCCGACCATGCCAAAGCCGGGATCGCGGGACAGCCCCAGCACATAGGAACCCAGCGACATTTCGCAGACATCGAATTCCAGATCGCGCAGCATGCGATGATGCCGATCGTACCCGTCGCGGCGCGGTCGCGTTTCACCGATCTCAAGCGGTTTGAGGGTGATTCCCGCCGGCGCCTTTATTTCACCGGTAAAAAACGGCACGTGGCGTTCATACCGCTCCAGCGCAATGGTAATGTCCAAGATCGTCTCCTCAGCTTTTGGCTGGCGCGGTGTGTTTGAACGCGCCAAGAAATTCCTCGTTGTGCTGGCCCAACGAAGGGGCTGGCGTGCGGATGGTCAGCGGCGTCTCGCTCAGGTTATAGCCGCCGGCAACCAGCGACACCGTGCCCTCGGTCGGATGTTCCAGGGTTTGTTTCATGCCGAGATGGCGGACCTGCGGATCATCGAAAACTTCCGCCAGCGTATTGAGCGGCGCCGCCGGCACGTCATTATCGCGCAGCGCCTTCAACCACTCCTTCCGGCTGCCGGTAAGAAATACTTCAGCGAGCACCGCCCGGAGCGCATCATAATTTTTCATCCGGTCGGACCGCGTCGAAAAGCGCTTATCT
Source organism: Pseudomonadota bacterium (assembly GCA_027624735.1). Classification (GTDB taxonomy): domain Bacteria; phylum Pseudomonadota; class Alphaproteobacteria; order MPNO01; family UBA2964; genus JAQBTY01. The sequence goes on from JAQBTY010000228.1 coordinate 4,847, forward strand.
TTGCCCAGGTCGGGACGGCCGGCCGCGCGCAGCAACCCCTCCCAGAATTTCGCCGGCGACGACAAATGCACCACGAACGGGCGCTTGTTGCGGTCGACGAAGGCAAAGACCTGCGCCAGACGTGTCCGTTCCGCGCGGTCGGGCACCCGCCCGTCATAAAAATACCGGGCCGCGTTTTCACCGGTCAACGATACCGTCGCCTGAAGAAGCGATGTTTCAACACATTGACCCTTGCCGGTCCGTTCGCGGCAGAACAAGGCGCCCAGAATGCCCTGGCTTGCGGCAATGCCGGCAAAATGATCGGTAAAGGAATAGCCCACCGGTTTGGGATCATCGAGCTCTGTCATCAGACTCAACAACCCGCCCATCCCCTGCCCCACCGTGTCGTATCCCGGCCGGTCCTGGTACGGACCGGTAGACCCGAACCCTGTTATGGAACAGTAAATCAGACGGTCATTTTCCGCGGCGACGGTCTTATACCCAAGGCCCATTCTATCCATAACGCCCGGCCGAAAATTTTCGATCAGGATATCGGCGCTCGCAATGAGCGCCTTGATCTGCACACGGCCAAGCGGTGTTTTAAGGTCCATGACAACGCTCTTCTTATTTCTGTTGAGCGCTTCGAAGGTCGGGCTATACCCGCCATCGCCCCAATCACGAAAGGGATCGCCCGTCCCCGGCTGTTCGATCTTGATCACCTCCGCCCCCAGATCGGCCAGCATCATCCCGGCATAGGGCCCCGCCACATAGCTGGCGAACTCCAGAACCCTGACACCGTCGAGAGCGCCCGCCATCAGCCTGCCTCCGGCTTGGTTACGATAACCGCCTGATCGGCGAAATTGATCAGATGACGGGCCAGCCCGGTTTGTTTTTCCTCGACAATATGCGCCACCAGACCGGCCGCGCGGCTGACCACGGCGACGCCCCTCATGGCCTCGACCGGAAAACCGATTTCGCCCAGAACCGCGGCCATGGCGCCGGTGACATTCAGCGTCAGATGTTTGCCCATGGATTTTTCTATTTCCTCCTCAAGCAGCTTTATCAGGTCAATATGGCGCCCGGCACAGCCGGCCTCTCGGGCCACCTCGAACAGCCGCGCCGCGCGCGGGTCCACGGGTGCATAATGCGGATGGCCAAATCCGGGCAGGCGCTTTTTCTGGGCGCGATGATCGGCAACGATCTTCGCCGCCCAGACGCGCGGGTCGCCGTCGTTGGCGGCCCCTTCGGCGAGGAGCCGGCCGGCGCCGCTCATGGTCCCCACATGACGGTTTGCCACCAGCAGCAATCCCGCCGATATGGCAACCTGCATGTCTTCGGGAACAGAATCTTCGGTCAACCGCGCCACCAGCGCGCTCGGCGTCAGACCGTGATCCATCAGGATGGTGAGGCACGCATCGAAACAGGCGGTTTGTCCGGCGCTCGGCATGTTTCCCGTGACGATAAAAAAGAACGTCTCGGTAAAGGTTTTTTGGCCGACGATTTCCGACAGCGTGTCACGGCCCCGAATGGTCAGCACATCGGTTTGCGAATGGGTAGATCCGATTTGCGTCGTCGGTCCGGCGGATCTGGTTTCGGTCATAAATCTGCTACTCCCTGATGCCGGTATGTAGCCCCGGCTCGACGATCGCCAGTGTGAGCGAACGCGCGCTAATTTCAATCCCCTAAGCAGGGGTTTTCGACGCAACCTGTCTCCAGATACGGAAATCTTATGATTTTCAGTCAAAATCGGTATATTTCTTTCAGGCTCCTTCACTTGGATCAAGGAAGGCGATCGATAGAGTCACGGATTATTGGCGTTAGTAACCATCATCGAGGCAGCCGAGAGGAACTTCCCATGACGATCAAAAGAATTCTCGCCTTACCCATCGACCCGCTAACCAGACTGTCGGTTCTCGAAACGGCGTATCTGATCGCGGGCAATTTCGGTGCGGATATCGATGTTGCGTTCGTAAAGCATATCCCGTTTTCCTATGCCGATACCGCCGGCGATGAAATGTCGCTGCAGATCGCCAATGATTTACTGAGCAGTAAGAACGACAGCCTTGAACAGGCCGAGGCGGAGATGCGCGCGATCTTCGATAAGTTTGTCCAAGCTCACAATGTCGCGCTGATCGACAAGCCGGTGGCGACAGCCGAACCGACCGCCAGTTGGATCAGTGTGGACGGCCATCCTTCCGACGTCGTCAGCGAGCTTGGCGGCGCGCAAGATCTGATTGTGATCGGGCAGCCGCGCGAGCCTCAATCCATGGGAAGAATCACGACCGAAGCCGCCCTGTTCGCGACCGGCCGCCCGGTCATCATCACACCGCCCGACCCGCCACCGCATATCGGCGAGACGCGGCTTATCCCGTTGACTCAGGTGGCGCTAGATGTAGTGTTTGCGCGACCGGCTTGCCCGGTC
>JAQBTY010000229.1 GCA_027624735.1 Pseudomonadota bacterium
GAAAGCAAAAACAATAATCAGATTGAATCGTATCCTGACCCGCGTTTCAAGTCCGACAGGCTGCTAGCAACAGCCGCCCTCGCCGGTATCTTCCAAAGATGGCAGCAGCCAGCCGATGGGCAGATCCGCGGCCATGACGTCCGATACCGGCGCAAATATCTTAAGCCGGTATCTGGTCTCCCCTTTCCAGAAGATCACGTTGGTTTCCTTGGGCGGAAACCCGGGCTTCGCGCCGGGATCTTCCGAAACCAGAATGATATCGTTGCCTGGAACGTGAAATCGCTCCCGGACCAGATCTTCCACGCGCGAAAGATCGCCAAGCGTGTCCTGTGCTGGCCCCAATCGTCTGAACATCATGCTAGCCTTGTTCGCCCCCTGACACTCGGGACTTCGCGGTTGCCGGAACTCCGCCGCTTTGGTACATCATGGTGCATATCATATCAGGGGAGAATAGCGTGTCAGAAAAAGTAAATGCAGCCGTGCGCATAGCGCCTCAGACGACGGAATTTCGCGAATATGACATGCCGGAAATTGAGGACGACGCCGCTCTTCTGAAAGTGGAAGTCGCCGGCATCTGCGGCACGGATGTAAAGTTTTATTCCAAGCCCCCGTTCGAGGGGCCGTGCATCATGGGCCACGAAAACATCGGCTATATCGCCAAGGCGGGCAAGACATTCCAGAAACGCCGCGGCCTCAAAGAAGGCGATCTGGTCTTTGCCGAACATTATGTGGGCTGCATGAATTGCGAGTTCTGTCACGCCGGCGAATATCGCCTGTGCATGTTTACGGACTGGCGCAAATTTCCCGAGGGACTGCGGTTCGGGTATACGCTGGCGGAACGCGCGCCGCATCTGTTCGGCGGGTTCGCGGAATACATGTATTTGCCGTGGAACTCGATCCTGCACAAGGTACCGGATGGATTGTCGCCGGAACTGGCGGGCGTCGTCACGCCCATGGCCAACGGCATTCAATGGGCGCTGTTCGATTGCGGCGTCGGCTATGACAGCCGCGTTCTGATCCAAGGGCCCGGCCAGCAGGGTCTCTGCAACACCATTGCGTCCAAGCAGGCCGGCGCGTCATTGATCATCGTTACAGGCACCAACAAGGACGTGAAGCGCCTGGCGGTGGCCAAAAACCTAGGCGCCGACGTGGTCATCAATGTGGAAGAGGAAGATCCTCTAGAGAAGATCATGGAAGTGACCGGCGGCGAAGGCATGGATGTCTCGCTCGATTGCACGGCGGGCGCCGGAACCATTCCGGTGCTGCTCGGGATCGAAGCGCTCAAACGCAAGGGCGGCACGTTGCAGATCCAGGGTGAAGATGTGCAGGATTTTCCGAACTTCCCGCTGGGCAAGATCGGCAACAAATACATCACCGTCAAAGCAGCCCGTGGCCACAATTATCTCAGCTGTGAACTCGCGCTGAAGCAGCTCAATTCCGACCGGTTCGATATTGGGCAGATCACGACGCATAAGTTTGGGCTGAAGGACACCCATGACGCCATCAATGCGGTCGGCGGCAGTGGAGAGGTCATTCACGTCTCGCTTATGCCCTGGTCGTAATGCATGGCCGGTGACATCGGCAGCCCTAACCATCGGATACCCGTCACGGTCGTGACGGGGTTTCTCGGCGCGGGAAAGACGACCCTCCTCAACCGGCTCCTGTCGCAACTCGCCGGCCGGCGTTTCGCGGTTATCGTGAACGAGTTCGGAGACATCGGCATCGATGGCGATTTGATCGAAACCGGTGAGGAAGAGCTGATCGAACTGAGCAGCGGCTGCATCTGCTGCGTTGTCAGAGGGGACTTGATCCGGAGCCTGCGCACCCTCCTCAAGGAAAAACCGGATCTGGACGGAATCATTATCGAAACCACCGGCCTCGCCAATCCCAGCCCGGTCATTCAGACCATGGTGATCGACCAGGTCATCGGCGCGCAATGCCGGCTGGATTCGGTCCTGTGCGTGGTCGATGCCGCGCATATTCTTGACCAGTTGACCGACGTCACCGATGTGGCCGACCAAATTGCCTTCAGCGACCACCTTGTCTTGAACAAGGTGGACGATGCACCTGCCGCCATAGACGAAATCGAAGCCCGGCTGCGACAGCTTAACCCGTTCGCACCCATCACAAGGGCGAACCGGTCCGATGTTGCGGCTCAGGATGTTCTAAACCGACACGGCTTCGATCTGGATCGTATCGAAGCGCAGTTGCCCCCCGACGCGGAACACGATCATCATGATCACATCCATAGCACGGGCATCACCAGCGTCTCGCTGACCTGCGATATCCCGCTCGATGCCGCTAGTCTCGAAGACTGGTTGCAGGACCTGCTCGCCCGCCACGGCGGCAACATCCTCAGGACGAAGGGCATCCTTTCGATTGAGGGGGAGGACAGAAAGCTGGTTCTACAGGCCGTCAACATGATGCTGGAGGGCGATTATGTCGGTTCATGGGGCGACGAGGCGCGCCTTTCGCGGCTGGTCTTTATCGGCCGGAAATTGAACTACGACAATCTGCATTCCGGTTTTCAGGGCTGCCGACCGGGTGTCGCCGCGTAATGACAACAAAGTCGCAACAATTTCACGAACCCGGCGAAAAATTGACCAACCGGTCGTGACCGAATTATACCAAGGGTCGTCGGTATTAACCGCAAAGACCAAACAGGGAGCAAATACATGACCAGAATTCAGCCGCTGAGCCGAGACAAGATGGATGCCGATCAACAGGGTATTTATGACAGGATTTTGGGAAAGGGCGGCCGAATTGGATTCGGCCCGGCCATCGGCTATGCCTATTCGGCGGAGGTCTGGCGGCTTCACAATGAGTCGAGCTCATTCCTTCTCGATTGCACCCTGTCAGGGGCCCAGGTCCGAATCATATCGCTGCTGACCGTGCGCCACTGGAAAGCCGCCTACCCCTGGAGCGCTCAGGCCAAGACGGCGCTGGGCGCCGGCCTGGATGCGGCGATAATCGAGGCGATCAATGGGGGCGAGCAACCGGATTTCGACGATGAAACCGATGCGGCCGTGCATGCTGTAACCCGTGAACTGCTTGCCGCCGGCAACCTGTCCGACGAAGGATTCAAGGCTGCCGAGGCAACGCTCGGCTGCAAGCGCCTGATCGAGACCATTCACACGATCGGCCATTTCTGCACAACGGCCATGATGGCCAATGTAGTCGGCGCTGTACCGCCAGCGGACGCCCCGTCTCATCTCAAATCCTAGTGGATAGAATTTAACATACGGGACGTCAGCGATTTTTGGCGATGTCAAATAGGGTGAATCAAACAGTTTCTTCGGAAATTTTCGCCGGTGTTTCTTCCGATTTTTCTTCCGGTATATCCGTCCAGTCCCGAAGAACATGTTTCACTTCACGCCAGATACTCAGGCGATAGAAATTACCCTCCAGATTAGCGACGGTCGTTCCTTCCACGGCAATCCGACGGGCACCGTCCAGGCCATTTTCCTTGACGAGAAATTTGACGATTTCAACGGGATCGTCCGAGAATGTTTGATCTAGTTCCATCGCAAGCTCCGCAAACCCTCTTATGTATGCAGTGTATATAGGCAGCAGATGGCTGGGTTATTTTAGCGCTTTGACGCCATCATCCGGGGCCGCCCAAAAATAATCTGGCCCGGGTTTAACGTCTTGCTAACCTTGTTGCCACACGCTCTGCTGAGCATCTTACCGTGGATGCCAGTATTGTGGCTACAGAGAAACATGTACGATGGCAACAATTATTCCTTTCCCCAACGCGATGCCCATTCCCGTGCGGGGACTGACAAAACAGGAGTGCAATATCCTTGATGCGGAGGCCGCCGGGTTGATACATGACGGCCAGGCCACCGGCGTCAGCATCCATAACGACGGGCAGTATATGTGCGTTTACGACTGTGACGGAGAGCCCTATTTCATCGGCCGCGAAGAAGGAATGTGCTATCTGTTCGACTACGAGGAAACGATGCTTGCAAAGAGCCCGCGGTTCGAGATTGTCCTGCAGGCGCTGGACAAAATTCTGAAATCGTCCGAAGACGCGCGATTATAGATCTCGTCCGGGCAAGCCTTTATCGGCCATGGCCGCTCACACCCTAAGCCGTTGTGCGCGCATTAATCGATGATTTCCGGATAGAGGACGAAAAACGCCGATGCCGGACGGCCTTCATGCGCGGCAAGATATCCGGCAAGCCCAGGCGCATGAAACAGGTCAATATCGACGTCCCTTGGTATCAGTTCGACAGGGCCTGCACCTCACGCAGCGTCTCGACAAACGGCCCGCTATCGTTGCCCGCCAGCGTCACCGCGCGCCGTGCGGCGGTCATGGCCTCGCGCCGTCGTCCCTTGCGCCCAAGTACGTGGGCCAGGTTGTTCCAGGCAGCGGCGGCGCCAGGGTGACGTTCCGTTGCGCGCCTAAACGCGCGCTCCGCCTCTTCCAGGTCGCCCGTGGCATAGCGGGCGTTACCGAAGCCGATCAGGGCCGGCAGGCTGTCCGGCCAGCGCGCGGCGATGACCTGGTAGGCCGCTGCCGCCGCCCGCTGCCGGCCAGCGCGTTCAAGACCGGCCGCTGCCCGCAGGACCGGCCCCTCACCGGCGGTGGCGGGAAGCATAGTGGGGCGTAGAACGACCACAGCCCAATGGCCCCCCCGCGCCCATGTATGTTCAAACGTGTCCAGGGGGATGACCAGGCGCTTTTCTCTACCCGAACGAAGGAACAGGGCCCGCCGCTCGAGGTCATAGCCGACGGCGACGGCGAAATGCCATTGCGGGAAAATATCGAGGGAAAGGTTCTGAAAGACCACGACCGGATGCCCCGCGGCAACCTCGCCGAGCACCGACTTTAGGCCATCAAGACGCACCGCAAGGCGGCCCTGGCGTCGCGCGGCCGCGATGATGTCGTTTGCGTGTGTACCCTTTTTTTCCGGCGTGTAGACCTGCGGGACCATGTCATCGGCCGTCACCGCCAGCCCGGTCCAGGCCAGCGCCGTGGCGATCGCCGCGGGGCCGCAGTAATACCGTTTTTGCGGAAAGAACGGAACGTCGAGAATTTCGGCACGGACGGGCAACGCGCCGCGCGCCTCCAGCAGGGCCATGGTCTGCGGCCCGGTGCAGCCGCTGAGCAGAATCAGGCCAATGACCGCCGCCGCAATACGAGCGAAATTATCACTGCGGCAGCGCACCGGTTACCGTCTGACGAAGGGAAAAATGTGGGTGAGGCCCAAAATATCCGTGACGAGCAATACCAGGAAGATAACGACCACCGCGCCGACCAGCGGACCGACAATATCCTGACCGGCCGGAAGCGCATCGATACGCCCGGCCAGCTTGCTGATTTCGACATCCGATAAGGCGCTGACGCGGGCCGCTGCTTCGTCGGGATCGACGCCGAGTCCGCGGATTTGGTCGCGGATTTGCTCGCGACCAAGGAAGCTCAGAACCCGTGCCCGATCGTTGTCTGCCTGGGCATGATCGATCAGAGCATCCGTGGAGACCAGCCCCGCCTGCGCCACCCCCATGGGCATGAAGAGAAAGATCGTCAGGGCTACCATGAACCGGGCTATAAAACCGGAATACCGCCGAAAATACTGCATTTACCCCTCCACGGATCGTCCTGGCAAAGACGCTTATTGCTCGTCGCGGAGAATGGGCGATTATTGTTAATAATAGGTTGCAGTGAGCCGTCCGACGCGGCAAGACTTGGCAGCTTAGGGGGATCGCGAATGGAAGAGGTAAAAATCGACCGGGAAGCCATGGGGCGCCTGGCTAGAGCTTTGGCTTTCATCTGCGGACCGGACCATCCGACTACGGTTGCTCTCAAGGCGGCTGCCGAGAGTGGTTCCGCACAAGACATCACGAAGGCCCGCAAACTGTTTCTTAGCTTGAAGTCAGGAACCCGCCAGGCCGCATGGACCATGCTTGCCGATTGATCGGCGCCGTGCCGGTCTTGATGGCTAGTGCTGACGAAAGCCAACATGCGCCTTCGATAGACTTGCCTCGTCCTAAAACGTAGGATTTCATCTTAATGCATGCGGGTATGGGTTGATGGCCGAAGAACGCGTCCAGAGACGGCGCGCGGCGATCCTGGCTGCTGATGTTGTCGGGTATTCGTGGCTAATGGCTGCCGGTGACGGTGGCACGCTTTAAAAAAATTCAATCTGAACTGATCGATCTTCAGCTTGCATCGGACGATGGACACATGGTTAAAACAATGAACGTTGGCGCAACGCAGGCGGTTCCGCGTATTGAAATGTTGTTGATTCACGACGATATACCTTCAGAGACACAACCCAAATTGACAGCGCGGTAAACGCTGCCTTATTTCCGTCGCTAAGCCGATGGATTCTGTTTGGCAATTTCGTAGAGGCGGTCGACTATCCCACCGTCGTATCGTTATGAGGAATATTTATGGAGGCGGTCCGGCCATTTTACGTAACGGCGCTCGATGCCGTGAGCTTTCTATCGCTTTGGCTGAGAAAGCCGCGCAGCATTGGCGCGGTGGCGCCCAGCAGCGACCGCCTGGCCGACGCGATCGCAAACCAGGTGGCTTTCGATCGTCCCGGAGTTGTTGTCGAACTCGGTGGCGGTACGGGAAGTATCACGCGGGCCCTTCTGGCGCGAGCTACCGATCCGGCCGACATCGTCGTTATCGAACGGGAACCGTCGCTCTGCGCCCGGCTCCTCGACCGTTTCCCCGGCGTCCGCGTTATCAGCGGCGACGCCCGTGACCTGCGCAAATTACTGGCGGAGGCTGGAATCGGTCCGGTCAAGACGGTTGTCTCAGGTCTGCCCCTTCTTTCCCTGTCTCGTGTCACCTGCCGACGGATCATTGAAGAGTCGTTTGCCGTTATGGGCGAGGAAGGCGTCTTCGTGCAGTTTACCTATGGGTTGCAATCTCCGGTTCGCTCGTCGCATGCCCGCAGGGAAGGGATTGTTGGGCGTCGAACAGGCTGGGTGATGCGAAATCTTCCGCCGGCCGCCCTCTGGTGCTATCGCCGCGCCAGGCAAGATATTTGATTGACTAGCCCATGATCGCAGACTGTGTTGCAGCGCGAAGTCACGGGCATTAGCACTACGGCAGGATGCCGCGCCCTGGATTATGTGGGGCAAAGGACATTCTCCCTCAATAGACTTACCTTGTCCTAACCCGGATTATTCACGGTGGTCGGATGGTTTGAGCAAGGCGCGTGGTATCGTCCGGGTTGACGG
>JAQBTY010000230.1 GCA_027624735.1 Pseudomonadota bacterium
AATCAGAGTCTCTATGGGCTCGATCTCCTAAAAATCCAGCGTCCGGGCCGGTTTCAGCAGGGCCAAGAAATTTAAACCGGACACCAGTGCTTTCGCACCGGGAAAATCGGCTATAGTACGCTGCGATCTGAATTATTTTGAAAATAAGCTGGCCAGGTATAGTGACCGATACGCCCTACATCATCGACAGGCCGGAGGACATGGTTTTCCGCCTGAACCGGCGAACACTGGCCGATCCGGCGGTGCTGGAGGCGGAACGGAGCGCTGTGTTCGACAGCTCCTGGATTTATTGCGGCCATGAATCGGAAATCGGCGAACCGGGCGATTTCCGGACGCGCGACGTCTGCGGCCGGCCGGTCATCTTCGCCCGCGACAGCCACGGCGGCATTCGCGTGTTCCTCAATGCCTGCCGTCATCGCGCTGCCCAGGTGTGCCGTGAGCCGTGCGGCAATACGCGGCGCTATAACTGTTTTTATCACGGCTGGTCCTACAACCAGGATGGCAAGCTGGTTGGCGTGCCGGGCGAAGATTCATACCCGCCGGGATTCGACAAGGCGGATTTTTCGCTGGCGGAAGCGCCGCGCGCCGAAGGCTACAAAGGGTTCTGGTTTATCAGCTTCAACCCCCATGTGGCCGCGCTGGACGATTACCTCGCCGGGGCCAGGGAATATATCGATCTGGTGGTCGATCAATCGCCGTCGGGCTCCATGCAGGTGGTTGAGGGAACCCAGGAATATGACATCCGCGCCAACTGGAAGCTGCTGGTGGAGAACAGTTTCGATGATTATCACCTGCTGACCACCCATAAGACCTGGCTCGACTATATGAAGGATTCCGGAGTCAATGTGGAACCGCCCGCCGGGCAGGGGCTGTTGCTACCGTCCAGGGGCATCGGCAAGGGGCTTGGCAATGGCCATGCGGTGATCGACAACATCAACTTCCGCGGCCGCCCGGTGGCGCGCTGGATTTCGATCTATGGCGAGGATGCCAAGCCGGAAATCGAAGCGATCCGCGCCGAGCTGGTTGAGCGGTTGGGCGAAGCCCGCGCGGCCCGCGTCGCCGATACCAACCGGAATCTGGTGATATTTCCCAATCTGGTGATCAATGATGGATCGTCCATCACCATCCGGACCTTCTGGCCCGAGGCCGCCGATCATATGAAAGTTACCGCGTGGGCGCTGGGCCCGGCGGAGGAATCCGAGCGTGCCCGCGCGCGCCGGCTGGACAGTTTTCTCACCTTCTACGGGCCGGGCGGGTTTGCCACGCCCGATGATGTGGAGGCGCTGGAATCGGTGCAGGCCGGGCTCGCCACCTGGCGCGAGACCGAATGGTCGGTCATGTCGCGCGGCATGAACAAGACCGGCGAGCAGCTCAACACCGATGAAGAGCATCTGCGGGCTTTCTGGCGGCGCTGGAACGAACTGATGATTGCGGACGCATGATGGCAAACGCCGTAACCCGCAGCCATGTCGAGGATTTTCTCTATCACGAAGCCGCCTTGCTCGACGAATGGCGGCTCGATGACTGGCTCGCGCTGCTGACCGAAGATGCGGCGTACTATGTGCCGTCCACCGATGCGCCAGCGAGCGATCACCGCAGCGCGCTTTTTCTCATAGCCGATGATTCCACCCGTATCCGGGCCCGTGTCAAACGGCTGAAGGACACCCAGGCCCATGCCGAATTCCCGCACAGCCGCACGCGGCGCATGATCGGCAACGTCCGCATCACCGCCTCCACCGACACCGGCCTGACGGTGGAAGCCAATTTTACCATCCATCGTTTCCGGCGCGGCGCGCCCGAACGTAAATTTGTCGGACGCTATGTCTACCGGCTGGTGGTGACTGGTGACAGTCTCAAAATCGCCGAACGCCGCGCCATCCTCGATTCCACTGAGCTTGGCGCTCAGGGCGCGGTGAGTTTCATCCTGTGATTATTTGCCTTATTTGCGCCTGATTGGGTACGCATTCTGCTGTCATCCCGATGCAAATCCGGGATGGAAACAAACCACCCTAATATTTGTCAGCGGTTGACATAAAAATAATGCGGCAAATGTTAGGGGCAGGGTATGTCGCCAACATTTGGGTCGCGAGCCATGCATCAATTTTTCTCCAGAGTCTCCCCACGGTTGCCGGCGTGCCTGGCGCTTGTGGTTTCCGTCGGCGTCCCCGCCGGGGTCCCGGCTGAGACGATTAAGTCCCAGCGTCACGATTTCCGTGTGACCATTATCGCCAAGGGGCTCGATCATCCGTGGAGCATGGCTTTCCTGCCGGACGGGGGGCTGTTGATTACCGAACGCGTCGGGCGCCTCAGGTTATTTCGCGACGGCAAGCTGTTGCCTAAACCAGTCGCCGGGGGGCCGCGTGTGGTCGATAGCGGGCAGGGTGGATTGCTCGACGTGATCCTGCATCCGCGTTTTACTGAAAACAAGCTGCTCTACCTGTCCTATGCGGCACGCGGCATAGGCGGGGTGCACACTCAGGTCACGCGGTATCGCTTCGACGAGGCGGCCCATGGTTTGACGGAGCCGAAACTTATTTTCGACGCGATTCCAAAAGCGGGCGGCGGGCAGCATTTCGGTGGGCGCATGGCGTTCGACCGCGCGGGCCATCTGTATATCAGCGTGGGTGAGCGCGGCGACAAGGAACGGGCCCAGAATCTCGCCGAGCATGCCGGCTCGGTCATCCGCCTGAAGGATGACGGCAGCGTGCCCCCCGACAATCCGTTTTTCGGACGCAGCGATGCCAGGCCGGAAATATACAGCTACGGCCATCGCAATCCGCAGGGCATGGCGCGGCATCCCCGAACCGGCGCCATATGGACCCATGAGCATGGCGCGCGCGGCGGCGATGAAATCAACATCATCCGCAAGGGTCGCAATTACGGCTGGCCGGTGATCACCCACGGCATCGATTACGACGGCAGCCCCATCGGCATCGGAAAATCGGCCCCCGGCATGGAACAGCCGCTCTATTTCTGGGTGCCGTCCATCGCGCCGTCGGGCATGGCGTTTTACACGGGTGACAAATTCCCTAAATGGAAAAACAGCTTATTTGTCGGGGCTTTGGCCGGTCAGGCTCTCGTAAGACTGGAGCTTAAGGGAGATAAAGTAATACGTGAAGAACGGCTGCTGAAAGGCGCGGTGGGCCGCGTCCGCGACGTGCGCACCGGCCCCGACGGCTATCTCTATATCACCACAGACGATGACGACGGCCGGGTCTTACGGCTGGAGCCCGCTCAATAACCCGCCGTTTATTTGAACAATTCCTCCGGCAGGAAATCCTCGATATCCACGGAGTCGAAATTCTTCGGCATGGCGCGTTTGAACTGGGCGCGTTCTTCGGGGTGGGTGGGGGCCGGCATGGTGGCGTCGATCAGCCATTTGGTGCCCATGCGTTCGAACTGGTTGCCGCCTTCCGCGACCGGTGAGATCTTGTCCAGCGCGAAGGTCCGCGTGTTGTGAATGAGCGTGACATCCTTCTCCGCATGCACCCGCGTGGTCATGGACCAGATCACCTGGCGCAGATCGTTGGCGTCGATATCTTCGTCCACGGCGACGGCGAGCTTGGGATGCAGATAAGGACCGGACAGGGCGGCCAGCAGCGCCGTCTTGGCCTGGCCGTTGATGCGCGGGCGCAGCTTGATCACCAGCATCATCAGCCCGCTGGCCGTGTGACAGCGCACGTCCAAGATATTCATGCCGCCCTCGACCTTGCTCAGGTGATCCCAGGTCGCCACCTCGATGCCGATGCCGGTCGTGGCCTGGGTATCGGTGACCGGCATGCCGCAATGCAGCGCATAGTAGATGGGATTGCGGCGATGGGTGATCGCCTTGAGGCGGAACACTTCGGTCTGGTCGGCCTCGGCATAGGTGCCGGGCACTTCGCCGAACGGGCCTTCGTCGCGCAGCTCGCCCATCAGAATTTCGCCTTCTAGGATCAGCTCCGCATCGGCCGGGACTTCCACATCGATGGTTTTGCATTTCACCAGCCGCACCGGATCGCCCAGCAGCGCGCCCGATACCGATAGCTCATCCACGCCAAAGGTGGTGGTGAAGGCGGAGCCGAAGAAGATTGCCGGGTGGGCGCCGATCACCACCGCGACCGGGACGTTTTCACCGCGGTCCCTGTATTTGTCATGGATGGTCCGCGCCTGGCGCGGCAGCATTAGAAAGCCGGTGTGGTGCTTGTCGAAGATCTGCTGGCGATGGATCGAGATATTCCGGATGCCGGTTTCCGGATCCTTCATGATCGACATGCCGCCGGGAATAAACGGCCCGCCATCGTCTTCGGATATGGTCACCACCGGTATGTCGTAGAGCGAGGCTTCGTCGCCGATCTTGACGATCTCCTGGCAGGGGGCGTTAGGATTGTCCTCGACCACCGGGTCGATGGGCTTGGCGATCCGGCGCAGGATGCCGCTGAGGAACTCGTCCTCGGTCAGGCTCAGCCCCATGGCCCATTTCTTGCGGTCGGTGAAGATCTGGCTGCACGCTTCCCAGCCGGGATGGCCCTTGATATTGGTGAAATAGGTTGCCTTGCCGAGCTGGTCGTAGGTCTTCCATTCGATGGCAGAGAGATTGGTCGCGGGATCGACTTCCTTGTTGATCCGCAGCATCTCGCCGGATTTTTCAAGCTTCTGCAGATAGCCGCGCAACGACTGGTCCTGCAGATTGCGCGCGGCGGCGCTGTTCTTTGCCTCGGTTTTCTTCTTCCCCATATTGCGGGTGTCGAGATCGCCGCTCTTATTCACGCCGCGCATGAAGCCGCGTAGCCCGTCGTCACTCATGTTTCCGTTACTCCTGCCAGCAATAATCTCGTCGGGAGCATCCAATGCCCCGTCCAGTTTTCTCACCCATTTTTCGCGCCAGTCGGCGCGCGATCCCCCACCTAACCTCCCCCACAAGGGGGGAGGGACTTAAATAAAGCCGCGCCGAATAATTATCCCCTCCCCCTCGATGGGGGAGGGTTAGGGTGGGGGCGATACGGCACCACACCACCCGCAGAATTCTTAATGGGCTCAATCTAATTCGTATGGCAATGGTTTTAGCGGACCAACAGCCAAATAACCACCTACTGCCCCTTGAACGTGGCCTGGCGGCGTTCGGCGAAGGCTTTGAGCCCCTCCGGCCGATCCTCGGAGAACGTCAGCATATGGGCCAGATCGCCTTCACCGAGGAAGCCGTTGAACCGGCTCTGATCCATGCCGCGATTGATGGCGACCTTGCTCATCATGATGCCCAGCGGCCCGTTCTTGGCCATTTCGGCGACGATCTCCTCGGCTTTTTTCACCGCGCCACCGGCCGGCACCACGTGATTGACGATGCGGAGCTCCTTGGCTTCGGCGGCCTTGATGCGGCGGCCCGTCCAGATCATCTCCTTGGCCAGCGCGGGCCCGATCAGGCGCGGCAAATTCTGGGTGCCGCCGCCGCCGGGGATCAGGCTGTGGCGGACTTCCGGCAGGCCGAACTGGGCGTTCTCGCCGGCGACGATGAAATCGCCCCACATGGCGGTCTCGAACCCGCCGCCCAGGCAATAGCCTTCGACGGCGGAGATCACCGGCTTGGTGTAAAAGCAGAGCACCCGGTACATCTGACGGTTGGGCGCGATGTTGAAGCGCTCGCGATAGAGATCGAACCGCTCGTTCGGCTTGCTTCCCATCCGTCCCAGATCCGCCCCGGCGCAGAAGGCGCGCTCGTTGCCCGACAGAATGACGGCGATGATCTTGCGGTCGGTTTCAACCTCGATTAGGACCTCGGTGATTTCCTTGGCCATCTCCACATTGAGCGCGTTCATCGCTTCCGGCCGGTTGAACTGGATCTGGCAGATACGGTTGCGCTTGGTGACGATGATGAACTGGTACTTGGATTTCGCCGCCTTGGCGGGCGCCTTTTTTGCCGCTGGCTTTTTTTCTGCTGGTTGTTTCGCCATTTGATCTCCCCCGAAATGTGATTATTGGTTCACCCGATAATCGGCATGGGCGGGGGGTGCGTCAAGGTGCGGGCGGTTGGGTCATCTTGCTGGTTTTGGAGGGTGAGCAGTTCATGTCTGCTTTGCTCCCAAACCGAAATGTTTTAGTCCCCCTGATTGACGTCCGCTCTGTCCCGGCAAGCGGACGTTAATTCCAGATCGGTTCCGCTGGACAAAATCATGCGCTATACAGAGCGCAACCAGTCAGGGCCCAGCGGGAGAATTCATGGAAACCTACAAAATGTATATCGACGGCCAGTTCGTCGATGCCGACAGCGGCGACCGGTACGAGTCGCTCAATCCTTATAACGGCGAGGCCATCGGCAGCATCCCGCGGGGCGGCGCGGCGGACGTAAACAAGGCCGTCGCGGCGGCGCGCAAGGCGTTCGATGACGGTCCGTGGCCGCGCATGTCGGGTGAGGAACGCAGCGCCCTGATCGGCAAGGCGGCTGCCCTTCTGAAGGACCGGATGAAGGATTACGCCCGGATCGAGTCGCTTGATTCAGGCGGCACCATCAACAAGACGGGCGCCGACGCCTTCCTCGCCTCGCGTCAGCTGGCGTTTTTCGGCGAACAGGCCAAGCGCTTCAATGAAGAGGCCGAGCCCATCGAAGGGATGATGCGGGAAGGGCGGTCGTTCAACTACACAATCCGCGAGCCCATGGGGGTGTGCGCCCAGATCATCCCGTGGAATTTTCCCTACATGATGGCGATCTGGAAGCTCGGCCCGGCGCTGGCGACCGGCAATTGTGTGGTGCTCAAACCGGCATCGGTGACGCCCGTGATGGCGCTGGAACTCGCCAAAGTTTTCGACGAGGTGGGCTTCCCGAAAGGCGTGGTCAATATCATCACCGGGCCCGGCGGAACCATGGGTGACGCCATGACCACCCACGCGGGCGTCGACAAGGTGGCGTTCACCGGCTCGACCGAGGTGGGCAAGATCATCATGCGCTCGCTCGCCGGCACCGACAAGAAGATGACCATGGAGCTCGGCGGCAAGGCGGCCAACATCGTGTTCGACGACGCGCCGATCGACCAGGCGGTCGAGGGCATCGTCAACGGCATCTTCTTCAACCAGGGCCACGTGTGCTGCGCCGGCTCCCGGCTGCTGGTGCAGGAACCGGTGGCCGCACGGGTGCTGGCCAGGCTAAAGGACCGGATCCGGACTTTGCGCGTCGGCGATCCGATG
>JAQBTY010000231.1 GCA_027624735.1 Pseudomonadota bacterium
CCGCTCGGCGCCGGGCCGCAGCATCAGATGATAGGTGTTGCCCAAAATAATCTCGGCGCCGGTCGCGGCGACGTCTTCCGGCCTCATCGCCTTGACGGTGGCCGCCGTCCCGACCGGCATGAAGGCAGGCGTGTTGATGGCGCCATGGGCGGTATGCAGCCGCCCGCGCCGTGCAAAGCCACAGGAGGCGTCTACAAAAAAGGAAAATTCGGTCATTTGTGAACCAATTTAATGTGTATTAAATGTGTATTCAGCATTGACTCTTTATTAGCATGTGTATTATATACACATCAATATTGGTGACGTTTCGATGGATAGCCGAGAAATCATAAAATGTCTACGCGCCGATGGGTGGTTTCGTGTAGCGCAGCGTGGCAGTCACGTACAGTTCAAGCATCCTTCGAAGCCCGGGCGTGTGACGGTACCGCACCCTAAGCGCGACCTCCCGGCTGGCACGGTGCGTAGCATCGAACGCCAGGCACGACTGAAACTTAACTAAGGCGATTGACGCGATGACCCAATATTACCCTGCCCTGATACGCAAGGATTCCGACAGCGATTTCGGAGTCGAATTTCCCGACCTTCCTGGCTGTGTTACCAGCGGAACGACGATTGACGAGACGCTGCGTCTCGCCGAGGAGGCGTTGCGTTTTCACGTTGACGGTATGCTCGAAGATAGCGAGCCGGTTCCGCCGCCGGCGCCCATCGAATCCGTTCTGGAATCCGGGGCGGCGCAGGGTGCGGCGATTTACCTGGTTCGCCTGCAGCCGGAGAAGGGGCGATCGATACGGCTAAATATCACGCTTGATGAGCATCTTCTTGAAAAGATCGATATTGCCGCGGTTCAGTTGGGAATGTCTCGCTCGGGATTTTTGTCCGACGCGGCCCGAACCGCATTGGTGAGGCGCTTCGATGAACGGCTCGAAAGCGTGATGAATGAAACGGGTCGACCGCTCGACAAAATCGGACATTTGATTGCCGAAGATAACAAAGCGGCAGCGCGGCTGAGACACCCGCCTGATACAAGCAAAATTGGGCGTACGAATCGCGATTCTTGACTGACTCAGGACTGGCGTTTCACGTTCTCGTCGCGATGCAGTAAACAGGCATCGCCGTAGGAATAGAAGCGATAGCCGGTCTTAATGGCATGCCGATAGGCCGCCTTCATGCGCGCCAGCCCGGCAAAGGCCGACACCAGCATGAACAAAGTAGATTTCGGCAGGTGAAAATTGGTCAGCAGCATATCGACGGCACGAAACCTGTAGCCGGGCGAAATGAAGATATCCGTGGTGTCTTCGAAACCTCGAACGATCCCGGCTTCGTCCGTCGCCGATTCGAGCAAACGTAGCGCAGTCGTCCCCGCGGCGACAATCCGGCCGCCGGCGGCCCTGGCTTCATTGATCCTGTCCGCCGTGGCGCCGTCGATGCGGCCCCATTCGCTATGCATCTTATGGTCCTCGATCCGGTCCACCTTGACCGGCAGGAAGGTTCCCGCGCCAACATGCAGGGTAAGCTTGGCAATCGCGATACCGGCTTCCTGGAGGTCCGACAGAAGCGTCTCGGTAAAATGCAGCCCGGCGGTGGGGGCGGCGACGGCGCCTGGATTCGCCGCATAAACGGTCTGATAGGTCTCACGATCGGTTGCGGCGCCTTCTTTCGGACGTCCTATGTAAGGCGGTAGCGGCATAAAACCATGGCGTTCCAGCGCCAGTTCCAGCGGCTTTTCCGGAGGTATATCGTCGAACCGCAGGCCAATCTCGCCGCCCTCCAACTTCTCTGTAACCATGGCGCTGAAGTCCGGCGCGAACACAATTCGGTCGCCCAAATGCAACCGCCGAGCCGGTCGCGCGAAGGCGTGCCAGTCGGCTTCGCTCAGGCGCCTGTGCAGCGTCACCTCGATGGTGGCCTCGCCACGCTTGCCGCGCAGCCGAGCCGGAATAACGCGGGTGTCGTTGAGCACCAGAATATCGCCGGCCCGCAGAAGACGGGGCAGATCCCGCATCCCCAAATCACACAACTCGGCCGCTACTGTCAGCAATCGGCTGCTATCCCTGGGGGATGCCGGTTGCTGCGCGATTAGCGCGCGCGGCAAGTCGAAATCGAACGCATCTGTCCTCATGGCCGGTTGACTACCATTTTGACCAGCGGTGGCAAAGCGCGGAGACATCGTGCTGATTGAATATAATCGTGCTATGGGTGGGCCAGACCCTCCGGCGGTTCCCCATGTCTCAAAACAAGAGTTGGTTAGCAACGCGTCTTAGCGGCGTCCCCGGTCCCATCATGGGCATGGCGCATATGCTGGCGTCGGCGTCATCGATCTCCGCCATCAACGGATTTGTCGTGCATTTGTCGTACAGCATGCATGTGTTCGAGATCGCTTTTTTCCGGCAACTCTTCGGCTTGATATTCATGGCCGCGATCTTCTTGCGGGGTGGATTGCGTCCGCTGATGACCCGGAGAATCTGGCTTCACGTGATACGGTCCGTGCTCAATGTCATCGCGATGCTGTCGTTTTTTTACGGGCTTACCCTGGAGCCGCTGGCGAAAGTCATATCGCTCAGCCTGACGGCGCCTTTATTCGCGACCGTCATGGCGGTGCTTCTCCTCGGCGAGAAGATGAATTTTCACCGATGGGTTTCCCTTCTTCTCGGGCTCGTCGGGGCGCTGATCATCCTGCGTCCGGGCTTTCAGGCCATTTCGCTCGGCGCCCTGCTCGTGCTGGGTTCCAACGCGGTCTGGTCGGTCGCTTTGGTGGTTATCAAAGTGCTGTCGCGAACGGAATCCTCTGTTACCATCGCGCTCTATGCGACGCTGCTGCAAGCCCCCGTCGCGCTTGTTTTTGCGCTGTTCTTCTGGACCGCGCCGACGCTGGAACAGCTAGGGTTTCTGGTGATTATCGGTATTGGCGGGACGTTAGCCCAGATCTGCCTGGGCGAAGCGTTTCGATATGCCGATGCGACGCTGGTCTTGCCCATCGATTTTACCAAGCTGTTCTGGGCCAGCCTCATCGGCTATCTGGTTTTCGATCAGGTTCCGGATGTAGGGATCTGGCCTGGCGCTTTCGTCGTTTTTCTGGCGGTCTTTTACAACGCCTATAAAGAACGCACGTCGACGCCAAACCGGTGAAGCGATGCGCCGTGGTCGCGTAACCAGGCACGGCCGCGATCGGGTTGATCCGCGAGGTCGTCGACAATTGCCCAGAAGCGCGCGGAATGATTCATCTCCTGTAGATGGGCAACTTCATGCGCGACAAGATAATCGAGTGCGTATTCGGGCGCCATGATGATGCGCCAGGAAAAACTGAGGTCTCCCTGGGGCGAGCAGCTACCCCATCTGGAGGCTGTGTCGCGCACCGTCAGGCGTCGGAACCGTCGGTTCAGGAGACCGGTTTTCTCTTCTGCCCGGCTGGTCAGTTCCGCTTTGGCCCGTTTTCGCAGCCAGCCACGAACAACAAGCGGGACCGTCTCCGGTGGCGCTGCAACCTGTAATTCCTTTTCGGTGAGCCAGATCCCGCCAAACAGGTCATCGGTGCGGCGAATCCGACGCGGCTTATCGAACACCGGGATGATGGCGCCATTTTCAAACGGAACGGGGGCCGGCAGGTTGCCGAGATGCGCCTTGAGCCAGCCGGCTTTCTCGCGCGCGAACGCGATACCTTGTTTGACCGACGCGCGGATCGGCACCACAAGTTCCACCTCGCCCGACGCCGGTATGATCCTGAGCGCGAGACGCTGGGCGCGGCGGCTGCGCCGGACACGCAACGCTGCCGTCCCGCCCCCCGGCAGGGCAACGCTTGCCGTTTGACTGGTATCGCTTGTGCTTGACATGGGCCTATGATCACCGACGTGACGGGGTGTCGGCAAGGGCGATCACACCTGTCTTCCAGTGGATAATGGGGTGGCGGCATGGCGAAGAAAAGCCCTAATTATCAGAAAGATATCGGGTGGATTTCCCCCGATTCGGTCGATCGTCTATCGATCGGTCCCGGCGCCTATGGGGTGTTGATTCGGTTGCCGCGCCGGTTTCAGGGTAAAATTGGCGCGTTGGGCGAGGTCTCCTTGGCGCCTGGACCCTATCTTTATCTCGGCAGCGCCTATGGATCCGGCGGCCTGCCGGCACGGTTGCGGCGTCATGTGCGCGCCGACAAGCGACCGCATTGGCATGTTGATCATCTGACTATTGCCGGCACTGTAGAGCGTATTTTTGTGCTGCCAAACGGCCACGAATGCGACCTGGTTGATTGTGCGTTCCGACTGCCCGCGATCCATGCGCCCGTAACAGGGTTCGGCAGTTCCGATTGCCGCCGCTGCACCGCCCATCTGCTCGCTATCCCGCCAGACAGCGCGGCACTCATGGACGCGTTTTCGCTACTCGGTGTTACTCCGCTGCGTCGCGGGCAGGCAGGTATTCGGCGCAGACCTTGACGGTCTGGCGCAGCGTGCGGTCCTTGTCGACGGTCTCCCGTATTTCGCTGGCAAACGGTGTCTTTTCCATCAGCTGGTATAGTTCCGTCGACCCATCGTGAAAGCCCGTGGTAGCGCCGACCGATGCCATGGTTTTGGAAATTTCGCGCATTTCACCAATATAGCGGGATGACACCGCCGGCAGGGCCGGCGTCATGTTTTCCATCCGCTTGAGCTGGCCTTCCTGGCTATAGGTGAGTTCTTCAAATAGCTCATCGGCGACGCCCAGTGCCTCGGCGGCGATCAGGACCGCAGCATGAAGAGCGCTGGTGCCCTTGGTGATGCCGGCATAGCACATCTTGACCGCCGATCCGCGGCCAATTTCGGGACCGCACTGCTTGATCGCGATCCCCTTGCCATCGAAGACATCCATCAGGACGGCATCCGGTCCGCTGACGAAGACACGCGTCGGCTTGGGACCCTTGCCGGGCGGATTGCCGACGATGCCCGCGTCGATAAAAATTGCCCCGGCGCCCTTGATTACTTCTTCTATTGTCCTGGTGGTTTCCGGTGCGATGGCGTTGCAATCCGCATAGGGTGGTGTGCAGCCGGTGCGCGCCATGGCTTCCGCGACCTTGTTGGCGGTGGCGGCGCTGAATTCCGGCGGCATGATGCAAAGCACCATGTCGGCCGTGCTGATCAATGTATCCAGCGACCCCACGTCGCGCAACCCGTAGGTGCTTGCCCGTCCGCGGGTCGCTTCGCTGCGCCCCTCAAGGCAGACGATCACATCGAAACCGCCTTCGCAGAGGGCGCCGCCGACGGCTGCACCCATTTCGCCTGGATTCAGAATGGCTACGGTCTTGATTGTCATCACGGTCATCTCTGTTCAGTGGATATATTTCTCAGTTTATGACTGCCCGGGTCGCAATGCCAGCGCTTCACTGCGCGGTTCGGAAGGACCAGCCCCAGGTCACGGCGCGTAACGTGATCAGCGCACCGACCGCCGGTATGATCGCCGTCGCGCCGAGAACCCAAAGCGCGACATGCGCCAGGGTGTCGCGGTCGGCCCCTTCTTCCAGCCCGGCGCTGTTGGCGATCAGGCCTGCCGCGGCGGCGCCAAACGCAACACCGATGGAGCGAACGGTTGGCATGGACGATGCCGTCACGCCCTCTTCGCCTTCGCGCGCTACCGACATGCCGTAGGAGGTCGTCAGCACATTGGTCGCGCCAATGCCCAGACCGATTATGCCGATCAAGGTTGAAATCAGGATCTGCGGGCCGGTCAGCACCGCGATGGTGAAGCCCACGATCGCGAGCGACGCCAGAACCATGCCGCCCACGGCCGCGGCGCGTTCCTGGAAGTCCGAAAGCCCCCCCACCGCAAGCGCCCCGATCGTCCAGGCGATTGAAAAGACCAGGCTGAGATAGCCGACATAAAGGGGGGTAACGTCATGCAGGACCTGGAGAAACAGGGGCGCGAAAACCAGCAACGCCGAATGGGTCGCGGAAATTGAGAAATAGATCCAGTAGGCTAGGCCGACCGGCGTGAAGATCGACAGGGCGCGCTTGGGAAACAGGCTTGGAGTCGCGGCATCGTCGAGCTTGAAAGTGCCCCAGACCATGAGAATGGCGAGGACAATCAGCGCGCCGCTCACCAGGATCATGTTCTTGAATTGTCCGGCGAGCCCCACCGCCAGGACGCCTGATCCCAGCAGCAAAAGGCGCCGCCAGGGGAGGCGTCCGTCGGGCGCTGTTGGCGCCGAATAGGGCACGACCCGCCACGCCATCCAGATGAACATCAGCCCGACCGGCACGGTTGACCAGAACGCGCCCCGCCACCACTCGAATTCGGCGAAGGCGCCGCCAACCGCCGGGCCGATCAACGCGGCGATGCTCCATGTCGTGGTGATTGTCCCCAGCATGCGGGTACGGATCCGGACATCGTACAGATCGCGGGTAAGCGCCATCGATTGTGAAATAACGAAACCGCCGCCGAGCCCCTTTATCAGACGGGCGATCAGTAATGTCGCCATGTCGGGCGGCAGGGCGCAGCCAATGGTGCCGACCAGCATGACGATGCCGCCCAGGACATAGCCCCGCTGCTGGCCCAGCCGCATCCGTATATGAAAGCCGCAGGCGCCGCCGATGATCGAGCCGACCATGTAGATCATGGTCGGCCAGGTATACCAGGCATGGCCGCCGATATCGTCGACCACGGACGGCATCACCGTTGTGATGATAAAGATATCCAGCGCATGAATGCCGATGCCGAGATTGAGCAAGGTTGTGTAGCGCCAACGCCCGTCACGGAACAAATCCGCCCAGCCCGCCTTTTGGTCCGCCGCGGCGTACCCTGTTCCGATGTTGTCTGCCATACGCTTAATCTACTGCATTGGTCCGGCATTTGCATCGGCGTGCCGGTTACGGTTTTATGCGTAGCATAGATCTTAAAAATTCGCGTATCGATAGGGCAGCGTAATGAGCACACCGGAGACGACCCCTACCCGCGATGACATTCTTGCCCGGGCTCGCGACATGATTCCTGCCTTGCGGGAAAGGGCGGACCGGGCGGAACAGGCGCGGCGCATCCCGGAGGAAACCGATCAGGCCTTCCGCGATGCCGGTTTCTATAAAATCATGCAGCCGTCTGCTTATATGAGGCGTTTTCTGTCAAGTCGGTTTAATCATCGTCGCATAATGGTCTTTTCCCTTTG
>JAQBTY010000002.1 GCA_027624735.1 Pseudomonadota bacterium
GAAGGCCGACCATCCACGAGTTTTTTTTTCCGACGCTGCAAAACAGCTGAAAACAACAGAAAAACGTGGATGGTCGGCCTTCGCCGACCATGACGGAGAGGGGGAGTGAAATTAAACCGGACACCAGTGGCATTGACGGATTGTCCACATTGAAAGTACGTGGGAAAATTGCTACTTATAGGTCTTGATCTTTAGATCGGCGCCTTATCACAGGGGACGAGAATGGCAGTCATGGATTTGTGCCGCGCGATAATCAGACCGTTGTCGGGCTTGGCGCTGTTGTTGGCCGCCGGCTGCGGCCTGGAATCGGAAGCGGATTTTCCGAATGAAGACCGGAGGCAGCCGGGACGCATCGTCTATGATTCCGAATTGAAAGCGAAGCCGGACAAATCGGTTTTCGGCGACAGCGGGCTCGACCTGTTCAATCTTGGCGGCAGCAACAAGAAAAACCAAAGCGGCTCCGGGATCGCGGTCAACAGCTATCTGTGGCGCGCGTCCCTCGACACCATCGCCTTCATGCCGCTTTCGTCCGCCGACCCCTTCGGCGGCGTGATCATTACGGATTGGTATTCGCCGCCCGAAACGCCGGCGGAGCGCTACAAGATGAGTGTCTATATCCTGGGCCGTCAATTGCGCGCCGACGGCGTCAAGGTCGCGGTTTTCCGGCAGGAAACCAAAGGGCCGAACGACTGGCATTCCAAGTCGGTGTCGAAAGACACGGCGACGAATCTTGAGAACAAGATTCTATCGCGGGCACGCCAACTACGGCTCGCCTCCGAACAGAGCCGCTGATCGCCGCCAGATCGTCATGCTTGCGGCGGCGCGGCTTGCGTGACAAATTCCGCCTATCCGTGATTTTAATGTCACCTAGATAATTGACGGTTCTGTCGATGACAGGCGATTCCCCACCGACGCGCTATAACGTCAAGGAAACAGAGGCCAAATGGCAGGCGCTTTGGGAAAAGCGCGGCTGTTTTGCCGCGGAAATCGACAAATCCCGCCCCAAATACTACGTGCTGGAGATGTTCCCCTACCCGTCCGGCCGCATCCATATGGGTCATGTCCGCAACTACGCCATGGGCGACGTGGTCGCGCGATTTAAAAAAGCCCGCGGATTCAATGTTTTACACCCCATGGGCTGGGACGCTTTCGGCATGCCGGCGGAAAATGCCGCGATGGAGCAGAACGTCCATCCCGCGACCTGGACCTACGCCAACATCGCGGCCATGCGGCGGCAGCTCAAAATGATGGGGCTGGCGCTGGATTGGAGCCGCGAACTGGCGACCTGCCATCCGGGCTATTATCGCCACGAACAGAAAATGTTCCTCGATTTCCTGAAGAATGATCTGGTGTATCGGCGTAAATCCTGGGTGAATTGGGATCCGGTCGACAATACCGTTCTGGCCAATGAACAGGTCATCGACGGATGCGGCTGGCGGTCCGGCGCACCGGTGGAAAAGCGCGAGCTAAATCAATGGTTTTTCCGGATAACCGAATTCGCCGACGATCTGCTTGAAGGGCTCGGTAGTCTGGATCGGTGGCCAGCGAAGGTCCGCACCATGCAGGAGAACTGGATCGGCCGGTCTGAAGGCATGAGCGTCTGGTTCCACCTTGAGGATCGGGACGACCGGCTACAGATCTTTACGACCCGGCACGATACCATCTTCGGGGCCTCATTCTGCGCCATTTCCGCGGACCACCCGCTGGCTGCTGCGCTGGCGGAAAACGACCCCGCGCTCACCGACTTCATTGCCGACTGTCGCCGCCTGGGCACCAGCGAAGCGGCGCTCGAACAGGCCGAAAAGAAGGGCTATGACACGGGCGTAAAAGCCGTCCATCCGTTGATCGACGGCAAGAAGCTACCCGTGTTTGTCGCCAATTTCGTTCTCATGGAGTACGGCACGGGCGCAATCTACGGCTGCCCGGCCCATGATCAGCGCGACCTGGATTTCGCCCGGAAATATGGCCTCGACGTGATCCCGGTGGTCATCCCGCCGGAGGCGAACGCGGCGGACTTCGTCATCGAAGACAGTGCCTATACCGGCGACGGACTCCATGCCAATTCCGACTTTATCGATGATTTGAACATCCCCGATGCCAAGGAGGCCGTGGCGGTCAGGCTGGAAGGTGCCGGTATCGGCAAGCGGGAGATAAATTTCAGGCTGCGCGACTGGGGCGTGTCGAGACAGCGCTACTGGGGCTGCCCGATCCCGATCATAAACTGCCCGTCCTGTGGAACCGTGCCCGTCCCCGAACAGGACCTGCCGGTTATCCTGCCGGACGATATCGATTTCGGTACGCCGGGCAATCCGCTCGACCGGCACCCGACCTGGAAACAGGTCGCCTGCCCGTCCTGCGGGACCGCGGCGGCGCGCGAGACCGATACGCTGGATACGTTTGTGGAATCGTCGTGGTATTTCGCGCGGTTCTGTTCGCCGCGCGACGACTCACCGCTGGATCGCGCCGCCGTCGATTATTGGTTGCCTGTCGATCAATATATCGGCGGGGTCGAACATGCGATCCTTCATCTGCTTTATTCGCGGTTTTTCACCCGCGCGATGACAAAATGCGGCTATCTGGATGTCGCCGAGCCTTTTGCCGGTCTGTTCACCCAGGGGATGGTCTGCCACGAGACCTATCGCACCGCCGACGGCGCCTGGGTGCCGCCGGTCGAGGTCGCGCGTGACGAAGACGGCGTCCTGAAGCGCGACGGCACCGGCGAGACCATCACGGTCGGCCGCTCGGAGAAAATGAGCAAATCCAAGAAGAACGTCGTCGATCCGGAGGATATCATCGCAACCTACGGCGCCGATACGGCGCGCTGGTTCATGTTGTCGGACAGCCCGCCCGAACGCGATCTTGAATGGACCGATGCCGGCATCGCCGGGGCCTGGCGTTTTGTCAATCGCCTTTGGCGCATGATGTCGCCGGGCGATCGTGTCCAGATCGATGGCGGCCAGCCCGCTATCGAGGGCGACCTTAGCGCTGTTCGCCAGCAGATCCACCGCACCATCGCCGGGGTCACGGAGGATCTTGATACGTTTCATTTCAACCGGGCCGTGGCCAGGATATATGAACTCATCAACCGCCTTGCTACCCTGTCGCAGGACACCGAGGCCGAAGCCTGGGTCCGGCGCGAGGGCTTCGATGTCGCCGTCCGGCTGATCGGCCCCATGATGCCCCATCTTGGCGAGGAGCTGTGGCAGCGTCTGGGCAACGAGACGCTGCTCACCGACACGCCATGGCCGGAACCGGATCCCGCCCTACTGGTGCAGGACACAGTCACCATCGCCGTGCAGGTAAAAGGCAAGCTTCGCGCCACCATCGACCTGCCGCGCGACATTGACCAGAAAGACGCGGAAAACGCGGCCCTGGCGCTGCCGGCCATCGTCTCCGCGCTTGAAGGCAAGTCCATCAGCCGGGTCATTTTCGTACCCAACAAAATTATCAATGTGGTTCATTCGTAAACGGCCCGCTGGCCGCGATCTGCTGCCGGCGCTTGGTGTCATAGCGCTGCTCTTGAGCGGCTGCGGGTTTCGGCCGCTCTACCAAAGCGGCGGCGGCAGTGACGAGGCCGCCCTGGCAACGATTGAAGTGGTTGGAATCAAAGACCGCCTAGGCCAACAGTTGAGAAATCTGCTGACCGAGCGCCTTTCGCCACGGGGGCGGTCAGCGCGAACGGACTACAGGCTGACGGTCACGCTGAATGAAGCGAGGCAGGGGCTCGCGATCAGAAAAGACGAAACGGCGACGCGCGCCAATTTGACCATAAACGCGGACTTCAAGCTCGTTGCCCTGGCTAATCCGCGTCTGGGAACCTTCGCGGGAAAGGCCCATTCGACCATTAGTTACAATATCCTGACATCGGATTTTGCAACCCTGAGCGCCGAAAAAGACGCCCGCAACAGGGCATCGCGGGCCCTGGCGGAGGAAATCCGCCTGCGCGTCGCCTCCGCTCTCCGTAATCCCAGGGCATTTTCGGGCCCGCCCGCGGACCAGGCCCCGCGATGAAGATCGCCGCTGCCACAGCGGATCGTTTCGTAAAAGCGCCACCCAGCGAAATTAGCGCCGTCCTTCTATATGGGCCGGATGCCGGATTGGTGCGGGAGCGCGGCGCACATCTTTTGAATGCCGTGGTCGATGATCCGAGCGACCCGTTTCGGGTTGCCGAATTGACTGTCGCCACGTTACGCGACGATCACACAAGGCTCGCCGACGAGGCCGCGGCCATGTCACTGACCGGTGGGCGGCGGGTTGTCGGGATAAAGGGCGCAACGGACACCATAAGCGACATAATAGCGGCGCTCCTGCCTTCTATCTCGGCCGACAGCGCGCTCATCGTCATTGAAGCGGCTGATCTTGGACCCCGGTCCAAACTGCGCAAACTATTCGAAGGCGCCGACAACGCCGCCGCCATTGCCTGCTATTCAGATGACGGCCGCGCCGTCGAAGCCATTGTTCATGAGACTCTGTCGCGCGGAAATCTCACCATTTCCCGGGATGCCCTGCGCTATCTCTGCGACAATCTTGGCGGCGACCGGCTGGTGAGCCGGTCGGAACTGGAGAAACTGGTCCTGTACATGGGCAGTGACGGCGGCGAAGTAAGCTTGACCGATGCGGTGACCTGCATAGGGGATAGCGCCACTATGACCCTGGACGATCTGGCTTTTGCCGCGGCGTCTGGGGATATTGAACACTTAACCCGTCTTATCGACCGGGTCCGGCAGGAAGGCGCCACCGCGATTGCGATCTTGCGGGTTTTGGCCCGGCATTTTCAGAGGCTGCATCTGGCAAGCGGGCTCATTGCCGAGGGAAAGTCACCGGATGAGGCAATGAAATCGTTACGGCCACCGGTCTTTTTCAAACAAGCAACGGTGTTTCGTTCCCAGTGCACCCGTTGGTCGACAAACTGGCTGGAAACCACGCTTGATTCAATTGGGGAGGCTGAAGCCGCTTGCAAGACCACGGGCGCCCCAACCGACATGATTTGCGGCCAACTGCTGTTGCGCACCGCCGTTCTGGCGCAGCGCGCCGGGCGCCAAGCCTCACGGGCCGGTTAAATTCACAAATGTTGCATCTGGCCAAGACGTTTAATGATCTCGTCCAATTGATCCAGATTACTGTAATGGACCACGACCTTGCCGCCGGCTTTTTCACCCCGAAACTCAATAGTGACCTTGAGGCCAAGCACATCCGAAATGGTGCGCTCAAGCGCGGTTGTGTCGGGATCGTGTCGCGGCGCGGTTGACACGGCGGATTGCCGCGGCGATTTTTCTCTTTTCACCAAGGCTTCGGTCTGGCGCACATTCAGACCCGATTTGGCTATTTTTGCCGCCAGGCCGGCCGGATCCTCCGCGCCGATCAGCGCCCTTGCGTGACCGGCCGATAATTTTCCCTGATCCACGAGCCGCTGAACAGATTCGGGAAGCGTCAGGAGACGCAACGTATTCGCCACATGGCTACGGCTTTTTCCAACCACCCGGGAGAGGCTTTCCTGCGTATGGTCGAATTCCTCGATCAGCCGCAGGTAACCCGAGGCTTCTTCAAGCGGATTCAAATCGGCGCGCTGAATATTTTCAACCAGGGCAATTTCAAGCACGCCCTCATCGCTAAGGTCACGGACAATAACCGGTACCTCATGAAGCTGCGCCGCCTGGGCCGCGCGCCAGCGCCGCTCACCCGCGACAATTTCATAGTAGCCCGGCTTATTCGGGCTGGGCCTGACCAGGATCGGCTGCAGAACGCCGCGTTCGCGAACCGACGCGGTCAATTCCGTGATATCGTCCTGGTTAAAGATCCGACGCGGCTGGTACCGGCTGGGCGCGAGAAACTCCACCGGCAAGGACAGTCCCCGTTGATCCGCCGGGATAGTTTCCGGTTTCTTGACCCTTTCGTCGCCCAACAGGGCGGATAGCCCGCGGCCGAGCTCCCGACCCTGGGGTTTCTGATCCGTCATGACGAACCTCCTTCTTCGCGGCCTTCTTCGCGGCGCAAAAATTCTCCCGCCAAATGGATATAGGCTTGGGAACCAAGACAGTTGAAATCATACAAAAGCACCGGCTTTCCATGGGACGGCGCTTCAGAAACCCGTACATTGCGCGGGATTACCGACTTATAGACGATATCCCCAAAATAGCCGCGCACATCCGCCGCCACGAGATTGCACAGGTTATTGCGGGCATCGAACATGGTCAACACGATGCCCTGGACCGTCAGCCGGTCGTTAAACGCGTTATTCACGCGCTCAACGGTGCGGACGAGTTGACTTAACCCCTCGAGCGCCAAATATTCACATTGCAACGGCACGAGAACACCATCGGCGGCGACCAAGGCATTCAGCGTCAGGAGGCCAAGCGCCGGCGGGCAATCTATCAAGATGTAATCGTAGGTTTCATCGAGAGAATTAAATGCCTCTTTAAGACGAAATTCCCGGCGTTCGAAATCGACGAGCTCAAGTTCGGCGCCGGAAAGATCGACCGAGGCCGGCACCACCACCAGCCGCGGCACGAGGGTCGGTACAGTGGCGGCCGCAATCGGTTCGCCGCCAATCAGAACCTCATAACTACCTGATTTTGCTGCATTTCTGTCAATTCCCAGTCCGGTCGACGCATTGCCTTGCGGATCGAGATCGAACAACATGACGCGCTTACCGGTCGCCGCCAGCGCGGTCGATAAATTAATCGCCGTGGTAGTCTTTCCAACGCCGCCTTTCTGGTTGGCAATTGCGAGGATACGAGTGGCGCTCCGCGGCGCCACATCGATTTCAGCGCTAATCACTGGCGTACTGCTACTCGGAATGTCCGTCACGTGCAATATCCCGAATTCGGAGAATTATTCCTGATGGATCCGATGCGCTTTGAAAGCGCTCGACTTTCATTGTCCAACTTTTGGACGCTTCGGTCAATTCTTCCTCCACACGAGCGCCCTTGAGAAAGATACAGGCGGCATCGGTACCGGCGCCCTGAAGGAACGGCTCCGCATAATCAAGCAACAGGGCCAGAGGCGCCAGCGCCCGGGCGACAACAACGTCACTCTGCCATGCATCCGCCCGCTCAATACGGCGATTTTGAATGATCGCCGGAGCTTTCGTCAGCCGCGCCGCCTCCCGCAGGAAAGCGGCTTTCTTGCCCGAGGCCTCAACCAGGTGAACCGGGCTATCGAGAATTATCGACAAGACGAGCCCGGGAAAGCCAGCGCCGCTGCCCAAATCCGTGATGATTGCCGCGTCCGGCGGGATATAAGCAGCCAACTGAGCCGAATCGAGCATATGTCGGCGCCATATATCCGAAAGGCTATCGGCGCCAACAAGGTTTATGGCTCCCTGCCACTTCACAAGTAGCGAAGCATAAACCTCAAGGCGCTCTAATGTTTCACGTGAAACATCGGCAGCGGCCGCGAACTCATCCGCCGACATATCTGTCAGGGTCCTTGCCATCCTGACTGTACCGACAACCAGTCAGGCGGCTGAGCGATCGCGGCGCCGCACATGGCGCAGCAGAATAGTGATCGCCGCCGGGGTTACGCCCGAAATCCGCACGGCCGCGCCCAGGGTGGCGGGCCGTGCCGCGGAAAGTTTCTCCTTCGCCTCGTTGGAAAGACCGCCAATACCATCGAAATCCAGATCCGGCGGCAGCAAAAGGTCTTCATCCCGCCGGAATGCTTCGATATCGGCATTCTGGCGCACCAGATAGGAAGCGTAGCGGCCCTCGATCTCGATCTGTTCGGCGATCTCGCGGTCAACAGCACCAAGCGCGGGCCAAATCTGGGCAAGGCGCGCCATATTGATATCGGCATGGGCCAGCAAGCGCATCGCCGACCGCGCGACGCCATCCTGAGCGATATCAAAGCCACGCCGCGCCAGCGCCGATGGCGTTATCCGCAGCGCCTTAACGGTTTCTCTCAGCGACGCCAGGGCCGCGGCCTTCATTTGAAATGCCCCGGACCGTTCCGGCCCGACGCAGCCAATTTTTTCACCCAGGGCCGTAAGCCGTTGATCGGCATTATCGGCGCGCAAGGTAAGGCGGTACTCCGCCCGCGATGTAAACATGCGGTAAGGCTCCGCCGTACCGTAATTTATGAGATCGTCGATCAAGACACCGATATAGGCATCCGCCCTGTCGAGCACGAAGGACGGCGAGCCGGCGCAGCTAAGGGCGGCATTAAGGCCGGCCATCAGCCCCTGCGCCGCCGCCTCTTCATAGCCAGTGGTTCCGTTTATCTGCCCGGCGAAATAAAGTCCTGGAATTCTGCGGGTTTCAAGGGTTTGACCCAATTCCCGCGGATCGACGAAATCATACTCGATGGCGTAGCCAGGGCGGATCATGCGCGCCTTTTCCAGGCCCGGAATGGTAAGAAGCAGGGCATTCTGAACATCACGCGGCAGGCTGGTGGAAATACCGTTGGGATAGACCGTGTGGTCGTCCAGACCCTCCGGTTCAAGAAATATCTGGTGGCGCGCGCGATCGGCGAAGCGCACGACTTTATCTTCGATGGACGGACAATAGCGCGGCCCGGTTCCCTCGATCTGGCCGGAATACATCGGCGCCCGGTCCAGATTGGCGCGGATCAAATCATGGGACGCCATGGTCGTGCCGGTTATATGGCAATCTATCTGGGGGGTTCGTATTTTATCGGTCAAAAAGGAAAAGGGCTGTGGCGGACTGTCACCCGCCTGTGCATCCAGACCGGTCCAGTCGATGGTACGCCCATCAAGCCGCGGCGGCGTACCGGTTTTGAGCCGCCCAAGGCGAAACTCTGCCTTGTTTAGCGTATCGGACAACCCCATGCTGGGCGCCTCCCCCATACGGCCCGCCGGGATCTTTTCATCACCCATATGGATCAAACCGCGCAGAAACGTGCCCGTCGTCAGAATGACGCGGCCGCAGGAGATGGTTTCCCCGGCATCGGTTACGACGCCGTCGACGTGGCCAAAATTATCGAAGGTCAGATCTTCAACCGATCCGGACCTGATGGTCAGTCCCGTCTGTTCGGACAATATATCCTGCATGGCGGCCCGGTAGAGCTTGCGGTCCGCCTGCGCGCGCGGCCCCCTTACGGCGGGGCCCTTGCTGAGATTCAGCATACGAAACTGGATTCCAGCGCGATCGATAACGCGGCCCATGACACCATCCAACGCATCGATCTCGCGCACCAGATGCCCTTTGGCAAGCCCGCCAATCGCGGGATTGCAGGACATTTCTCCTATGGTTTCGATCTTATGGGTCAGCAACAGGGTGCGCGCACCAATTCGTGCGGCGGCGGCGGCGGCTTCGCAGCCGGCATGGCCGCCACCAATAACGATGACGTCGAAGTTGGTCGAGGCGTGCCCGGACATGGGCGCTATCTATGCGACGCCGGCGAATGAGTCAAAAGAAAAAAATTTGTTGGTGGCGAATGTTTCACGTGAAACATTATGGCCGCTATTTTCCGATACAGAATTCGCGAAAAATGACGTCCAGCACGTCCTCCACATCGACGCGGCCGGTTATGCGCCCCAAAGACCGCGCCGCCAACCGGACGTCCTCGGCAACCAGCTCCGCGGCGCCGGCCGTCTCGGCGCGTCTCAGCGCCCCATGGCATTCGCTCAGCGCCTCGCGGTGGCGCGTCCGGGTCAAGGGCGCGCTGCCCCGGCCTTCCATCAATTCCGCCACACGTCTGGTGACGGCGTCGACCAGCGCACCCATATTCGAGGCCTGTTTCGCGGATACGGGAATGACGGGAAAACCACCCATTTTAGTGGGTAATTCGCGGTTTTTCACCGTATCTATCTTGTTTAAGACAGGCATACTGTTGCCGTCCAGCAACGCCAGGGAACCGGGGTCGTGTTCACTCTGGCTGGCGTCAAAGACCACGAGCCGCAAATCCGCCTCGTCGGCCTGCTTGAGCGCCCGGCGAACGCCTTCCCGCTCGATGTGGTCGCCGGTCTCGCGCAACCCCGCGGTATCGGCGATGGTGACAGCGAACCCATCGAGATCGAAATTGACCTCAAGAACATCACGGGTCGTGCCGGCCGTCTCGGTCACGATCGCCACGTCGCGGCGCACCAAAGCATTCAGGAGGCTCGATTTTCCGACATTCGGCGCGCCCAGTATGGCGATGAAAACACCGTCCCGCACCAATTCGCCGCGCCGTTTATCATCAAGATAAGCCCCGATTTTCTTTCGTAACCCCAATATATTGTGTTTGATCTCCGTTTCGAGATGTGCCGGCAGGCCTTCTTCCGGAAAATCGATTTCCGCCTCGATAAGCGCCAGGGTCCGCAATAATTTCTGCCGCCAGTCCTCCAGCATGGCCCCTAACGCACCGCCGAGCTGGCGCAGGGCCTGTTTGCGCTGCGCTTCGGTTTCCGCGGCGATCAGATCGGCGAGCCCCTCGATTTCGGTCAAATCCAGCTTGCCGTTATCGAAGGCTCGGCGGGTAAATTCGCCCGGCTCTGCGAGGCGGGTTTCCGCCATACGGGATAGCGCGCCGCACACCGCCCTGACAGTGGCCCGCCCGCCATGCAGGTGAAATTCCACGACGTCTTCGCCGGTAAAACTCGCCGGCGCGGGAAACCAGAGCGTTAAGCCATCATCAAGGCCAGACCCATCTTCGGGGTCGACAAGCCGACACCGACAGGCATGTCGTGGCGCGGGATTCGTCATACCGGTCAAATGGCGCAGGGCGTCCGCCGCCCGCGGGCCCGACACCCGAATGACAGCTATGCCTGCCTTACCAGACGCTGTCGCAGGCGCAAAAATCGTATCGTTAACCATAACCATCGGGGACCGTTTGCCCGGAACGCGCCCCTTTTGCAAACGAAATGATACAATAGCCGGTCGCGCGCAGGATAAAGCTGGTTTACCATCACCCATTGATACCGAGAATTTTTAGGCCAGGAACCTCATGACGCAAAACCGTCTCGCCGGCGAAACCAGCCCGTATCTCCTGCAACATGCCCATAACCCGGTCGACTGGAACCCCTGGGGGCCAGAGGCATTGCAAAGCGCAAAAGGGCAAAACAAGCCAATTCTGCTGTCGATCGGCTATGCCGCTTGCCACTGGTGCCATGTCATGGCCCATGAAAGTTTTGAAAATGGCGACATAGCGGCCCTGATGAACGAACTGTTCGTCAATATCAAGGTGGACCGCGAAGAACGCCCCGATCTCGACGCCATTTACATGCACTCGCTGACGCTCCTTGGCCAGCAGGGCGGCTGGCCCTTGACCATGTTTCTGACACCTGACGGCGAGCCATTCTGGGGCGGCACCTATTTCCCGCCGGAAGCCCGGTATGGGCGGCCGGGATTCCCCGATATCCTGCGCACCATCCACGAATACTGGCGCGACAAACCCGACGACATTGCCCAGAACGTCGCTACGCTGCGCGGCGCGATCGCCAATATGGCGACGTCAAAGGGAGGCGGCGAGGTCAGCCTGGAAGTGGTTGAGCGTGCCGCGCTGCGGCTCGCGCAGGAATTCGACAAGGTTAATGGCGGCATCGGTACAGCGCCCAAATTCCCCAACCCCTCGATCCTGGAATTGCTGTGGCGAACCTACAAACGCTGCGGGCACATCGATTTGCGCGACACTGTTCTGCTGACCCTGGAAAAAATGTGCCAGGGCGGCATCTACGACCATCTCGGCGGCGGTTTCGCCCGTTATTCCGTCGACGCACTGTGGCTCGCGCCTCATTTCGAAAAGATGCTGTACGACAACGCCCAGCTCATCGATCTTCTCACCTGGGCCTGGCAGGAAACCGGCAATCCGCTTTTTGCCGCCCGCGTGCGCGAAACCATCGACTGGACCATGCGGGAAATGATCGCCGATGGCGGCGGGTTCGCGGCCACCCTCGATGCCGACAGCGAAGGCGAGGAAGGAAAATTTTACGTCTGGTCCGCGGCCGAAATCGACGCGATTCTGGGGCCGGATGCCGCGTTGTTCAAAGACGCCTACGACATAAGGCCGGCGGGAAACTGGGAAGGAAAAACAATTCTCAACCGGAACAACCCGGTCCGCGACTTCACCGACCAGGAAGAAGAAACCCTTACCGCCAACCGCACGACACTCCTCGCCGCGCGCGACAAACGAATTCGGCCGGGATGGGATGACAAGGTTCTGGCCGACTGGAACGGGTTGATGATCGCCGCCATGGCGGAGGCCGGCGCCGTCTTCGACCAGCCTGACTGGATCGCCACCGCCCGCACGGCCTACGCCTTCGTCCATGAACACATGGTCCGTGACGGACGGATCTTTCACTCCTTCCGGAACGGACTTCTCAAGCACGTGGGCACGCTGGACGATTACGCCGGAATGATCCGCGCAGCGCTGGTTCTTTCCGAAATTACCGGTGAAGCGGGCTATCTCGAAGACGCGGAAAGCTGGACCGCCCTTCTTGACCGGCACTATTGGGATAAGGTCGGCGGCGGTTATTTCTTTACCGCCGATGACGCCGAAGCACTTATTGTCCGGACCAAGACCGCAGCCGATCACGCGACGCCCGCGGGCAATGGCGTGATGGTGGCGGTTTTGGCAAGGCTTTATTACCTGACAGGAAAAGATGCCTATCGCACCAAGGCCGATGTTCTTGTGGCGGCGTTCTCAGGAGAGGTGTCTGAGAATTTTTTCCCATTGGCCGCCTTTATGAGCGGCATAGAAATGCTGCAATGCGGTCAGCAGCTGGTCATCGTCGGCGACCGCCAGGATCCGAAAAGTCACGATCTTTTGCGCGGCATTTTCGCTGCCTGCCTGCCCAACAGAATCCTGACGGTTATTGCACCGGACGATGTACTGCCGGCAACCCATCCCGCTTCGGGCAAAGCACAGAAGGGCGGCGTGGCGACGGCTTATGTTTGCGTGGGGACCACCTGCTCCTTGCCCTTGACGGACAGAAACGATTTGATGGAAGCTCTGTAAACTGGATTGGCCTCACTACCATGCCCTGTCTTTCCCTGCAGTCCCCTCTTGGGCCAATGACCCTCACGGAAATTGACGGCACGGTTACCTCATTGGAATGGCGTTGGTCGAAGACACAGGAAGAAACCGGCCTGCTCACTCTGGTACGCGATCAACTGACCGACTATTTCGATGGACGGCTGACAGATTTTTCGTTGCCGCTGGCGCCCCTGGGCACGGCTTTCCAGCACAGGGTATGGCTCGCCCTGTGCGATATTCCCTATGGCGAGGTGCGCAGCTATGGCGAGATCGCCAAGGGTCTGAAGACAGGGCCCCGCGCGGTGGGGGCGGCGTGCGCCCGCAATCCACTCCCCGTGCTCATTCCCTGTCACAGAATTGTCGCAGCCAATGGCGCGTTGACCGGCTATACCGGCGCCGACGGCCTCGCCAGCAAAGAATTTCTGCTCAATCTCGAGGGCGTGAAGACACATTAGAATAAGCGTCGGGGCGAGGCGGCCCCTCATCTGGAGTTAAACATGACCAAAGCGATCCGCATTCACAAAAACGGCCCCCCCTCGGTGATGAAGTGGGAAGAGGTTGATCTCGGCAAGCCGGCGAAGGGCGAGGTGCGCCTGCGCCAAACCGCCGTGGGTCTGAATTTCATCGACACCTATCAGCGGTCAGGGCTTTACCCGCTGCCCCTGCCGATGGTGCTGGGGTCGGAGGGCGCCGGCATTGTCGAGGCGGTTGGACGTGGCGTCATCGGCATCAAGGCCGGTGATCGGGTTGCCTATGCTGGCGGACCTATCGGCGCCTATGCAGAACAACGGAACATACCGGCAGAGATTTTAATCAAAATCCCTAAGGAAATTTCCGACCAGACCGCCGCCGCGATGATGCTCAAGGGCATGACGGCGCGGTATCTGTTACGGGACACCTATCGGGTGAAAAAAGGCGATACAATCCTGATCCATGCCGCCGCGGGCGGGCTTGGTCTCATCCTCTGCCAATGGGCCAACCATCTCGGCGCGACGGTGATCGGCACGGTTGGGACCAAGAAAAAGGCCGAACTGGCGCGGGCGCATGGCTGCCATCATCCGATCCTTTATACTAAACAGAACTTCGTCGATCAGGTGAAGCGGCTGACAAAGGGCGCCGGGGTGCCCGTTGTTTATGATTCAATCGGCAAGGATACTTTTCCGGCATCGCTCGATTGCCTGCAGAAACGCGGACTATTCGTCAGCTTCGGCAACGCTTCCGGTCCGATCCCGCCATTCGTATCGGGGATACTGGCCCAAAAAGGATCGCTCTACATGACGCGGCCGTCTTTGTTTGACTATATTGGCTCCCGCCCGGAACTGGAGGCCAACGCAAGGGACTTGATCGGCGTGGTGAAAAAAGGCGTGGTAAAGATCGAAATCAACCAGACCTATGCCCTGAAAGACGCCGCCAGCGCCCACCGTGATCTAGAAGGGCGGAAGACGACGGGCTCGACCGTTTTGCTGCCCTGAACCCGCTTAGCCATTGTGCATAAAAACGGGGCGCCCCGATCAAAAGAGCGCCCCGTTTTCCGATTATGGCCGGCTGGTCTACTGGTTCATGGAATCGAAGAATTCCTTGTTGTCCTTGGTTCCCTTGAGCTTGTCGATCAGGAACTCCATGGCGTCGGCGGTACCCAAAGGCGATAGAATCCGGCGCAACACCCACATCTTCGACAGCGTGCCTTTTTCGACCAGAAGCTCTTCCTTGCGCGTCCCGGATTTGGTGATATCCATCGACGGGAAGGTCCGCTTGTCGGCGAGCTTGCGATCGAGCACGATTTCCGAATTACCGGTACCCTTGAATTCTTCGAAAATAACCTCGTCCATGCGCGAGCCGGTATCGATCAGGGCGGTGGCGATGATGGTCAAGGACCCGCCTTCTTCAATATTGCGCGCCGCGCCAAAGAACCGTTTTGGCTTCTGCAGGGCATTTGAATCGACACCGCCGGTCAATACCTTGCCCGAGCTCGGCACCACCGTGTTGTACGCCCGCGCCAGACGGGTAATGGAATCGAGCAGAATCACCACATCGCGGCCGTGCTCAACCAGGCGCTTGGCTTTTTCGATAACCATTTCCGATACCTGGACGTGGCGTGTCGCGGGCTCGTCGAAGGTGGAGCTCACCACCTCACCATTTACCGAACGCTGCATGTCGGTGACTTCTTCCGGCCGCTCGTCTATCAGCAGCACGATAAGATAAACATCGGGGTTATTGGCGGTGATGGCGTGGGCGATAGCCTGCAGCATCATCGTCTTGCCGGTACGGGGCGGCGCGACAATCAAAGCTCGCTGACCCTTGCCGATGGGCGACACGATATCAACGATCCGGGTTGTCAAATCCTTGCTCTTGGGATTGTCCTGATCGAGACTGAATTTTTCTTCCGGGTAAAGCGGTGTCAGGTTGTCGAAATTGATGCGGTGGCGGACCTTATCCGGCTCATCGAAATTAATCTTGTTGACCTTGATCAACGCGAAATACCGTTCGCCGTCCTTGGGGGACCGAATTTCGCCTTCAACCGTGTCCCCCGTCCTCAGCCCAAAACGCCGAATTTGGCTCGGTGACACGTAAATATCGTCTGGTCCGGGCAAATAGTTCGCCTCGGGCGATCGTAAAAATCCAAACCCGTCCTGAAGGATTTCCAGAACGCCGTCGCCGGAGATGACAACTTCGTTCTCGGCGAGCTGCTTCAGAATGGCAAACATCATCTCCTGCTTGCGCAGGGACGAGGCATTTTCAATGCTTAGATCTTCTGCATAGGCCAGTAGATCGGCAGGGGATTTCTGCTTAAGTTCATGGAGATTCATGGCGTTTTGATCGGATAATTTTCTGGGTTGGGAGGAAGTGCGCTAACACGATTATTGAGATGAGGATGGACAGATCGGCGTCTATCAGTTGTTCAATCTGGGAAATGCAGAGGTAATAAGGCAGGAAAATGTGGGAAATCGCCCGAGAAACGAGCGTTCTATCTTACACAGCGTAACACGTAATGGAATTTTCCCAAAAAGTCAATTATCAGATTCGTTCAGATTATTGACCGGGCTTTATTACCACAAGCAAAACGATCACGATCAGCAGCAGCGTCGGCGCCTCGTTGGCAATCCTATAAAATTTCGCCGGCCGCTTATTTCTATCCGACTCGAAATCCTTTCTCCATAGGGAAAAAAGACCGTGAACAGCGGTCATGACGAGCACGAGCGATAACTTCCCATAGACCCACCACGCCGTCCAATCGACAATTCCGGGCGTTATCAAAAGCAGAATGCCAAACAGAAAGCTCGCGATCATTGCGGGATTGATAATTGCCCGCAACAAACGGCGCTCCATTACCTTGAAGGTTTCGGATTTGTCGGAACCGGGAGGCGCGTCGCAATGATAAATAAACAGGCGCGGCAGATAGAGCATCCCCGCCATCCACGCGATGATCGAGATGATGTGCAGCGACTTTATCCAAGGATAAAGCGATATCAGCGCACTCTCCACTCTAGATTGCTCCGGTCTGGCAATAGGCGCAGGCGCTAAAATTCTCCGGGCACAGCTTTTGTCCCGCGCCGGACGCTATTCCCTGACTTCCCGCAGCGTGAATCAACCGCGCTAAACCCTCTATGAAGCTCTGATCTACACCGACCGTGCCCCCGCGCACATATTCCGGTACGCCCACTTCCGCCGCAAGCTTTGAATATTCGATATCCAACTCAACCAGTGTTTCGGAATGTTCGGATACGAAGGCTACTGGAATAATCACCACGGAAACCTTGTCGGCGCCGGCGCGTCTAATTTCGTCATCGGTGTAGGGCCGCAACCATTCGACCGGGCCGACCCTGCTTTGATAGCAAATCACATAGTCCAGGTCGGGAATTCCCAGCCGATCCACGATTGCCGCAACCGTCATTTTCACCTGCGCCTGATAGGGGTCGCCGGCAGCGACAAACTTCGCCGGTAAACCATGGGCGGAAAATAGAATTCGGTTGGGTTTTCGCGTAATTTTCTCAAGGCTCGATCTTGTCAGACCCGCCATTGCTTCGATTAGACCTGGCTCTGTCGGATAACAACAGATCGTCGACGTGGGGCAAACGAGACCAATTTCTGCCGTGGCTACTGTCCAGGCGCGTTGAAAAGATTCGGTCGTTGTGGTCGAAAACTGAGGATAAAGCGGCAGTAAAATAACCTGCTCTGGTGCATAAGCTTTTACGTCAGTCGCACATTCTTCAGCAAAGGGATGCCAATAGCGCATGCTGATAAACACGCGATAATCGGACTCGCCGCCTAATATTTTTTGCAGCACATCGGCCTGCTTTTGGGTTTCTTCCAGGATCGGCGACCGACCGCCAATCTGCCGATATATTTCCTTGGCAACCGGCGCCCGACGGGTCGAAATCAACTTCGCGATCAGCCAACGAATTAATCGCGGCTGGCGAATAATCGATGGGTCATTGAACAGATTGAACAAAAACGGCTGTACGGCTTCAAGCGAATCCGGACCACCCAAATTAAAAATTACGACTGCGGTCCTCGGCATTCCCTTAGCCTGCCATCGAAAGGCTTATGGTCGCCATGCGGCCACATAATCGCACAGTTCAGCGACATGTTCCGGCGGCGTGGTTTGCATAACCCCGTGTCCTAAATTAAACACGAAGGGTTTGCCAGCGAAGATTTGAAGAATCTTTTCTGCTTCTTGCTTTAGCGCTTCGCCACCGAGAACCAGGTAAACAGGATCAAGATTGCCCTGCACGACAAGACCTGACTGAAGATGATCGCGCGCCCATTCCCGCGACATTGTCTGATCAAGACTAACCGCCGCCACCCCCTCGATCTTCAAGAATTCCATATACCGCGCCCCGGCGAGACGCGGAAAAACGATTATGGGGATTTCCGGCTTTTTGTCTTTGACGCGGGCAATTATCCGTCCAATTGGCTCGACGCACCATTTCTGAAACGCGCCGTCCGGCAACAATCCGGCCCAGCTATCGAATATCTGCAATGCCTGAGCACCGGCATCTAC
The DNA here is from genome assembly GCA_027624735.1 of Pseudomonadota bacterium. GTDB lineage: Bacteria > Pseudomonadota > Alphaproteobacteria > MPNO01 > UBA2964 > JAQBTY01. The sequence goes on from JAQBTY010000002.1 coordinate 17,915, forward strand.
CTGGGCAATCAAGTGATCCGCGATGGATTCCTCAAGAACGGCGAATAATTTCTGAAAAGAATCCGGCTCGCCAAAAGCCCAGGTTTTGGTTTTGACATAGTCGCGACTGCTTCCGCCCTCGATCATGTAGGTCGCAATTGTCCAGGGCGCCCCGGCAAACCCGATCAAGGCAACATTTTCCGGTAAGGCGGCCTTAACCCGCGACAGGGTTTGATATACCGGATCCAAATGCTCTCTGACGCCAGAAGCATCCAGTTTAGCTACGTCACGGCTCGATTGTATTGGATCGAGAACCGGGCCCACCCCTTCACGGAAGTCCACGGTCTGACCGAGAGCGTGAGGGATAACCAAAATGTCAGAAAAGACAATCGCCGCATCAAGCGAAAACCGCCGCACGGGCTGCAGGGTGACTTCCGCCGCCAACTCCGGATTATAGCAAAGGTCGAGGAAATTTCCGGCGCCGGCACGAATTTCCCTGTATTCCGGTAAATAACGACCGGCCTGCCGCATGAGCCATATGGGCGGACGGTCAACCTTTTCGCGCTTAAGGGCCCGGATAAACCGGCTGCTTACATCCGTCAAAATTATTTTCCTGATTAATCCATGGCTCAGAGCGTTCTACTACCTAATCTATTCTATATAAGAAAGTTTTAGTAGTAGTAGTAGAACGGTGAATTATGGGGATTGAATGTTTTCCCCAGCTAATTCACCGTCCTCCCAAACGGGGGATTTCTATGTGAGTTGTTTGGGAGGAACCCTGGTCCAGGGCTGGTTAGATCGATTCAATCGACATTTAAAATTTGTTGAATGATGGGGATAAAACGAGTTGTTCAGGGCTGTGATTGTTTCAAGTTGCCGGGAATAAATGCATAACAATTTTCTGACAAGGAGGACATATTTTGGCCGACAGTGGAAAACTGCTTAGTTATCCCCATAAACTCCAAAGCAAGGCGTAAACCATGAACAAGGTTTTCCACCTGCATCTGGTTTCGGATTCCACCGGTGAAACGACTTATAGTCTTGCCCGAGCGTGTCTGGTTCAATTCGAGAATATTGAGGTAAACACCCAAACGCACAGCCAGGTATTGAATGCCGCCAAGATGCAGAAAGTCATCGAAGCGATAAATGCTAATCCCGGCGCCGTGATGTATACCATGATCAATAAACCGCTTGGTGACGCCCTGGTAAAAGGATGCGCCAGGATCGGCGTTCCCTGTATCGATGTGCTTGATGGGGTGATTACCCGACTGCAGAGATATTTTGGCCAAACTATCCGCGGCCAACCCGGTCGCCAGCATCAGCTTGATGACCAGTATTTTCACCGTATCGACGCGATGCAGTTCACCCTAAGTCATGACGACGGACAGGGATTTGACCATCTTAACGAAGCGGAAATCATTCTGGTCGGCGTGTCGCGCACATCGAAAACGCCGACATCGATGTATCTGGCAAACCACCGCGGACTAAAGGCGGCAAATGTACCTTTTGTGCCGGGCGTCCCGCTTCCTGACATGTTGTTTTTGAAACAGACGCCCTTCGTGGTCGGGCTGACGACATCACCCGAACGCCTGGTTCAAATAAGGCGCAATCGAATGAAATCCCTCGGCGAAGAAAAAGAAACGGATTATGTCGAGCTGGACCAGGTCCGACAGGAAATTCTGCAAGCCCGAAAACTATTTGCAAAGATGCGCTGGCCGGTGATTGATGTAACCCGACGGTCCATCGAAGAAACCGCGTCGGAGATTTACGAGCTCTATACCAGAAATATAGGGAACCCGAAAATCGATGACATAACGACTAAAAACCTCCAGTCCCGTGATTCCTGAGGTGCCCACAAAGGTCATTCTGGCGTCTTCCAGTAAAACGCGACGGGATATCCTTGAAAAGGCGGGCGTTGTTGTCGAGGCAATGTCACCCCGTGTCGATGAAGAAGAAATCAAGAACGCCATGGTTGCCGAGAAAGCCAGCGCGGCGGAGATTGCGGAGGTTCTCGCCGAACAAAAAGCGCGGTCTGTATCCCGACGGCAGCCCCAGGATCTGGTGATTGGCGCCGATCAAGTTCTGGAAATGGGCAGCCAGATCTACAGCAAGCCTGCGGATTTGGCGTCCGCGCGAAAAGCCCTTGTCGGCCTTCGGGGGCAGGAACACCGCCTTTTCAGCTGTGTCTGTGTTTTGCGCGATGGCGAAAGGCTTTGGCATAAACTTGATAGCGCAAGGCTGACCATGCGGGAATTTTCCGATGAGTTTCTCGACGCCTACCTCCAATCAATTGGGGACCAGGCCCTTGCTGGTCCGGGCAGTTATCAAATTGAAGGTGCGGGATCTCAGCTGTTTTCTAAAATTTCAGGTGATTATTTCACGATCCTCGGTCTGCCTCTGCTGCCGCTTCTGGACTTTCTTCGCGTGCAGGGCGCGCTTCGATCATGATCGTTTCTGGTGCGGCCCGGGTGGCCGGCGTTATGGGATGGCCGGTCGATCATTCCTTGTCGCCCCGGTTGCATAATTATTGGCTGGATTTGTATGGGCTCGATGGCGTGTATGTGCCCATGGCCGTCAGGCCGGAGCGGCTCGAGGACGCGTTGCGCGCACTGCCGGCCCTTGGCTTTGCCGGGGCAAATTTGACGGTGCCACATAAGGAAGCGGCCCTGGAAATCGTTGATGTCTCGGACGACACGGCAAAACGAATCGGAGCAGTGAATACTGTGGTGGTCCGGGCTGACGGATCGATCGAAGGTCGCAATACAGATAGTTATGGTTTTTTGCAGTCGGTGCGCGAAGGGGCGCCGCAATGGCAGGCTGCGGACGGTCCAGTGGCCCTGATCGGCGCTGGCGGCGCGGCGCGTGCGGTTTGCGTAGCCTTACAGGACGCCGGCGTCCCAGAAATCAGAGTCGTCAATAGAACCGCGGAGCGCGCCGACCGGCTGGCGGAGGAATTCGGGTCTCCCATAATCTCCGTGCCCTGGGCGCAACGGACAGAAGCGCTAGACGGAATATCCTTGCTGGTCAACGCGACCGTCCTCGGGATGGGTGGCCAGCCCCCCCTTGATCTGGATCTGGATCTGTTGCCGCAATCGGCGGTGGTTACCGACATCGTTTATGTCCCGTTGAAGACGGCGCTTCTGTGTGATGCGGAAACAAGGAACAACCGTGTTGTTGACGGGCTTGGGATGCTGTTACATCAAGCCCGTCCCGCCTTCGCCGCCTGGTTTGGCCGCGATCCAGATATTACGCCGGCGTTGCGGGCGCATGTGCTGAATCAAGGTGAAAACCCACAGGGTTAGAAAATAGGACCATGATTATTCTTGGCTTAACGGGCTCAATTGGAATGGGCAAAACAACGGCGGCGGCAATGTTGCGCGCCATGGGTCTGCGGATCTGCGATTCCGATGCCATTGTCCACAAGTTGCTGGGCAGAGGCGGTGGCGCCGTTAAGGCCATCAGCGCCGAATTCGACAATGTTGTCCGGGATGGGGCGGTCGACAGGGCAGCGCTTGGGCAGGCTGTGTTTTCTGATCCTGAAGCGCTAAAAAGGCTGGAAGCAATATTGCACCCGATGGTTCTGACCGCGCAGGCAAATTTCCTGAAAGCGGCGGCGCTAAACAATGCACCCATCGTGGTCCTGGATGTGCCGCTGCTATTTGAAGTTGGTACCGACAAGCGCTGCGACGCAGTTATTGTCGTGACGGCGCCCCGGTTTATACAGGAACAGCGCGTCTTGCGGCGCCCCGGGATGACACCGGAAAGGCTCCGTGCAACATTAGCGCGTCAAATGCCGGACGCGGAAAAGCGCCGCCGGGCGGATTTTGTCGTCCACACCGGGCTCGGGAAATGGCATAGTTACGGACGGTTACGGGAAATCGTCATGCAAATGCGCGGTCGGCGCGGAACCAAATGGCCACCGGTTGGCCCAAGCTCCTGGGGAGGCTATGCGCGAAGTCGTTCTTGATACCGAAACAACCGGCCTGTCACCGGAAAAAGGTGATCGGTTGGTCGAAATCGGTTGCCTGGAACTCATCAACCATATGGCGACGGGCCAAACGTATCACTGCTATGTGAATCCCGGGATTACCATGCCGTCGGCAGCACAGGACGTGCATGGGTTAAGTGATGAATTCCTGGCGGATAAACCGCTGTTCACCGCGGTGGCGGATGATTTTCTCGCCTTTGCCGGCGACGATCCGCTGATTATTCATAATGCCTCCTTTGACATGGGCTTTATTAATGCGGAGCTCCGTCGGCTGAAAAGGCCGCCTTTGCCGATGTCGCGGGCAGTGGATACCGTATCCATGGCACGCCAAAAATTTCCCGGGTCTCCAGCTAGCCTGGACGCGCTTTGCCGCCGCTTTGGAATAGATAATTCCGCCCGCACGCTGCATGGCGCTCTGCTCGACGCGGAACTTCTCGCCGAGGTTTATCTGGAGCTATGCGGCGGAAGACAGCCCGGCCTTGTTCTGGAGGCGGGCGACGTAGTTTCCAGCGCGACAGGCCGGGTAGAGAGAATCGCCCGGGAGCCCCGCACCTTTGCGCTTACTGACGCGGAACGAGACGCGCATCGGCAATTCATAACCAATCTGACCGATCCGATCTGGAACAAGTAATGCGATCCGGCTCAGATATCGGCCCCATTGTCGGCGGCTGGGGGGCGCTGATTATGATAAAGCTGCATGAAATCGATCGGCTGGAGAAAAAGCGGTGGAAAACCCCCATCTCTCGTCACATCGGCGACGATATTGCGTGCAAAGGGGAACAGTAGGCGGGGACCTTCGATCAGCAGAATGGGCTGGATGGCGTCATCGGGCACATTTGACAGAGCGATGATCGCGCCATAGGTCAATTCAACGATAAAGGCGGGGCCCTCATTCAGCTCCGCCTTGCCATGAATGATCAGGCAAACCTCGTAGCGGCCGTCTGAAATCATCCGGGCGCTGGTCGACACTTCGACACTGACTTGTGGGTTTTTCTGGATGGCGGTGGCTGATTTCGGGCCCATCGGATTTTCAAACGACAAATCCTTGATGTACTGGGCTTCGATACCGATATGCGGCGCTTCCGCGCCCTCGTCGTCGATGGTCGTCTCCGCTGCTGCGGCCGCATCGGCTGGTGTTTCTGCCATAGGATTCTCCGGTGAAATTTGCGGCCTGTCGCTAACATGTATCAAGCGGGGCGACAAGCGTCACGGATATCGTGGGCGTCGGATAACGCTATCGGGGCGGTATCTTTCCGTCCTTGTCGGTCTCATCGGTCTTGTCTTGGTCGATTTCCCGAAATTTACCGTCAATCGTCGCCGGGCCATTGCCGCCCGGCCCCATCGGGTTCTCGGCCTTCGTCCAGGCGCCCGCCCGCCCGGACCGGGTCAGAAAAGACCATGCTATTTGCCGCAAGGTCCCTCTTACACGGGGGACGAAAAGAAGGAGCCCAAAGATATCGGTAACGAAGCCAGGCGTCAGTAACAGGCCGCCCGCCACCATTAAACAAAGCCCGTCGAAGACCTCCGATACCGGAAATACATTTTGATTTAAGCTTTCTTGTGCACGCTGCAGAGTCTGTAATCCCTGACTGCGGAGCAGCCATGTGCCAATCATGGCTGTAATGACGATCATAATAATTGTGTTCAAAACGCCGATACGGCCGCCAACCACAAGGAAAACGGCGATTTCAATAATCGGTACGGCGATAAAAGCCAGAAGGATAAATTTTGCCATGCTTGCGAATTGCTGCGGAAATCCCTAATTTCAAGTCTTGGCGGATGTCGGCGTCGACAATGGGGTATGGTTTATCCAAGCCCGTTGCCGCCGTCTAGCACTTCGCATTTATAATCGGAAAGCCCATGGGCGACGGATTCTTAGATCTTATCCTCTTCGCGATGATCGCGGCGTTTCTCGTATTTCGTTTACGAAGCGTGCTTGGCCGTCGCACCGGTCACGAAAGGCCGCCGCCGGATCCGCTCGTCCAGCGACCGGGAGAGCCACCGACAAAAGACCCAAAAGACAATGTCGTTGATTTGCACGACCGGATCGAGCCGGTGGAAAAAGACGAAACCTTGGCGGCGGAAGATTCCGATGATCCGTTGGTCGCCGGTGTCGCGCAAGTTCGATCCGCTGATTCAAGCTTTAGCCCGGATACATTCTGCACAGGCGCCCAGGCGGCGTTCGAGATGGTCGTCCAGGCCTTCGCGGAGGGTGACCTCAAAACCTTGAGATCGCTCCTGAACGACGAAGTGTATGAAAATTTTTCAGTCGCCGTGAAGCAGCGCCAGGAAGCCGAAGAAGAACTGGAAACGACGGTGATCAGCATCAAGAACGCGGATCTTCTCGAAGCGCGGGTTGAAGGCCGGATGGCCTTCGTCACGTTGAAGTTCCAGTCGGAGCAGGTCAATGTCACCCGCGATAAGAGCGGCGAGGTCGTGGATGGAGATCCCACTCAGGTCACTACTGTTACGGACATCTGGACCTTTGCACGGAACACAAGGGCCAGGGATCCAAACTGGACTCTGGTTGAGACAAGAAGCTCCAATTAGCCGCATTTATCACAGTCTGTTCTTGGCTGCGTTTCTTTGCGCCGCCGCGGGCTGTGCGCCGCAGCCCGGGCTATCGCCACGGATTTCCGTTGAACCGGTAGAGTTCAAAACGCTTGAGGGATGGCGTGGCGACCAGCTTGCTGACGCGCTGGCGGCCTTCAGAAAAAGCTGCGACGTGCTGTTGCGGACACCGAACACGGACAAAGACAAACCGTTGCTCGTCGCGGGCAACGCTGTCGATTGGCGCCCCGCCTGCAATGCCGCCTCAAGCGTGGATGAAAAAAGCAGCGGCGCGGCGCGTGACTATTTTGAGAAATGGTTTACGCCCTTTGCCGTCCTGGACCGCAATGGCGATCGAGAGGGCTTGCTGACCGGCTATTACGAAGCCGAACTGCGCGGCGCCCGTCAGCCTGGCGGTCGCTATAAATTTCCACTGTATGGTCGGCCCGGCGACCTGGTTACCGCCGATTTGGGTCAGTTTGATGCCGCGCTCACCGGGCGCAATGTTACCGGCCGCGTTTCAAACGGAAGGCTGCTTCCCTATCCCGATCGTAAATCAATCGATACCGGGCGCGACCCGGACAAGCTCAAGCCGCTGGTCTGGGTAGACAGCGCGATCGACGCCTTCTTTCTGCATATACAGGGCTCAGGCCGCGTCAAGCTTGCGGAGGGTGGTCTGATGCGGCTGGGATATGCCGCCAGCAACGGGCATGCCTACACCGCCATAGGGCGTACGCTGATCCAGCGCGGCGCCATCGCACGCGATCGTGTGTCGATGCAGACCATCCGGGCCTGGCTCGCGGCCAATCCTGACAAGGCGCCGGAGATTATGACGCAAAATGCGCGCTATATCTTTTTCCGCGAACTAGACGGTAACGCGCCGGTTGGGGCGCAGGGTGTAGAATTGACCGCCGGGAGAAGCCTGGCGGTTGACCGACGTGCTGTACCGCTCGGAGCGCCGCTATGGGTTGATACGCAAGACCCGATCGATCCCCATCAACCCTATAGAAGACTTTTGATCGCCCAGGATGTCGGGCATGCCATCAAGGGCGGAATCCGGGGCGATATATTTTTTGGCCACGGCCACCTTGCTGCGCGCCAAGCCGGGTTGATGAAGCAGCGGGGCCGCTATTACATCTTGTTGCCAAAGCCGAAAGCGGCGCCCCCCGCGTCATGAAGGTTTTTGCCGGTACAATCGCCTTTACGCTCGTCTTCGTAATTCTAAGCGGGACGGGACGATCGGAACCCCTTTCGGTGCGGGCAAACGCGGTTAATCTGCATGATGAAAACGATCAGATTAGACGGGTTGGCTCCCTGATTTTCAGGGGCGGTCTCCATCTGACGTCGCCGGAGCCGCGGTTTGGCGGCCTCTCCGGTCTTGCTATTTCGGCGGACGGAAGCCAGCTCAGCGCCGTCACGGACAGGGGCGATTGGGTGCGGTTTGCCCCCGTCGCAACACGATCGGGCCAATTAACCGGCCTTGATCGCGCACAAATTGGGCGCCTGCTGAATCTCGATGGGAAACCACTTCGCGGAAAGCGCGATAGCGATGCGGAATCATTGAGCGTGATCGATGGTGGTTTCGCTGTTGCTTTCGAGCGCCGTCACCGGCTGTGGCTCTATCGCGGCACGCCGAATCCCTTTCTGTCCCGCCCAACCGACATGATCCTGCCGGCCCTGTCCCAGGCGATGCCGCCCAATGCGGGGGTGGAAGTGCTGGCGCGGTTGCGTGACGGAAGAGTGATCGCGATTTCGGAAGATTTTCCTAGGGACGCTTCCTACGCGCAGGGCTGGATTTTTGAAGAAAGGCGATGGCGCGGCTTTCGCTATTCGCGCCATGCCCTGTTTCTGCCGGCTGGCGCCACGACCCTGCCCGGCGGCGATCTTCTGGTTCTTGAAAGACGGTTTAGTTATATCGGCGGATTCGGAACGCGGCTGGTTGTTCTGTCGCCCAAATCGATCAGGCCGGGCGCCGAGGTAACCGGGCAGGAAGTGGCGCGGTTTGAGGAACCCCTGATAACGGAGAATTTCGAGGGCATCGCGAGCTATCGGAATGGCGCCGGCGAAACGGTCCTGTATCTGATTTCCGACGACAATTTTAATGCGCTGCAAAGGACCATTTTGCTCAAATTCACTCTTGAGAGGTAGGCGACAGTTGCTTGATTTACGCGGTCCGAAACGTCATCTTCGCTGGGCCGCGAATTTTAAAAGGATAACGGATGATTGGTCAGGGACCGAAAGTCGCGCTGCTGGTTACCTGCCTGGTCGATTCTTGGCGGCCCTCGGTCGGGTTTGCCGCTGTCAGATTGCTGGAAGAATCCGGGTGTCGCGTGTCGGTGCCGGCAGGGCAAACCTGCTGCGGGCAGCCTGCCTACAATAGCGGCGACCGGGCGGATGCGCGGGCGGTCGCGCGGCAGGTCATCGACGAATTTGAAAGCTTCGATTACATCGTGGCGCCGTCGGGATCCTGCGCCGGCATGGTGCGGCGTCATTATGCGGACCTGTTTGATGATGATCCGTTGCTTGCCGAACGGGCCCGCCGCCTGGCGGACAAGACCTGGGAACTTGTGTCCTTTTTGACCGATGTCCGTGGCTGGGAGACCGCGCCCGGCAAATTCAGCGGGTGCGTGACCTATCACGACGGCTGTTCCGGCCTGCGTGAACTGGGTATCAAGGATCAGCCGCGCCGCTTGCTTGAAGCGATGGCTGGCGTGACAATAGCGGAACATGACGAAGCGGAAGTTTGCTGCGGGTTTGGCGGCACGTTTTGTGTAAAATACCCCGAAATCTCGACCGCCATGGTCGATGCAAAAATCGCGTCCATTGAAAAGTCGGGCGCCGACACGGTTCTGGCCGGCGATCTCGGCTGCCTGCTCAATATAGCGGGCCGCCTATCCCGACGCGGCGGCAAGATTCAGGTCCGGCATGTCGCGGAACTTTTGGCCGATATGACCGACGGCCCGCCCATCGCCGGGGCGGTTGAGGGGCGGCGCTGACTTTCATGCAAGCCGATCCCACCGCTTTTTCGACGAACGCAAGGCTTGCCCTTGAAGATACCATATTGCAGCAGGCTCTTGGTAAGCTGCAGGGCGATTTCCGGCGTGACCGTGCGGCCATGCTGTCCCGCTTGCCGGAATTCGATGCCCTGCGTGACCAGGCGCGCACGATCAAGGATCATGCGCTGGATCATCTTGCTGACTATCTGGAACAGTTTGAGGAACGTGTGGTGGCGCGCGGCGGGTCCGTGCATTGGTGTGAAGATGCGGCGGCAGCGCAGGAGACAATTTTGCGGCTGTGCCGTCAATCGGGCGGATCGCGGATCGTCAAAGGCAAATCGATGGTGTCGGAAGAAATCGGCCTCAACGATTATCTCGGTAAAAATGGTCTCGATCCGGTGGAGACAGATCTCGGGGAATATATTCTTCAGCTTCGCGGCGAACGCCCCAGCCATGTGGTGATGCCGGCGATTCATCTAAACGCCCGCCAGGTGGGCGACGCCTTTCGCGATGGCCATACCGATCTCGCGCCGTCGCGAAGCCTGGACCATCCTGATGATCTTTTGGCGGAAGCGCGCGCCAGGCTGCGCCAGAAGTTTCTCGATGCCGATGTGGGGATAACGGGCGCCAATTTTCTGGTTGCCGAGACCGGATCGATTGTTCTGGTGACCAATGAAGGGAATGGCGATCTGGTTCACACGTTGTCGGGCACCCATATCGTGCTCGCCGGTATCGAAAAAGTCGTTCCGACCCTGTCGGACGCGTTTGGCCTGGTGCGGGTTCTCGCACGATCGGCGACGACCCAGGAAATCACCAGCTATACATCAATTGTTTCCGGGCCGCGCCAGGCGGACGACCCCGACGGGCCGGCATCGTTCCATGTGGTGCTGGTCGACAACGGGCGAAGTAAATTGCTTGCCAGCGCGTTTCGCGATGTGTTGCGCTGTATCCGTTGCGGCGCCTGTCAAAGCCTTTGTCCGGTGTATGGCGCGGTCGGCGGCCATGCCTATGGCGCGGTCTATGCCGGACCGATCGGCTCGGTACTGACACCGGCCTTGGTCGGCCTCAAAGCGGCGAAACCCCTGCCTGAAGCGTCGAGCCTCTGTGGTCAATGCCAGGATGTTTGCCCGGTTCACATTCCGTTGCCCGCCTTGTTGCGTCGGTGGCGGGAAAAGATCTTCGACGACCCGGCGCTTTCAGACACGACCCGAACGGGAATAAAAATCTGGTCCTTTGCCACTCGCCGTCCAACGCTGTACCGATTATTTCAAAGGCTCGCGGTTGCGCTGCTCGCAGGCATGGGCCGGAAATCCGGTTATATCCGCCAGCTACCGCTGGCGGGCGGCTGGACGGGCGCGCGCGATCTTCCCGCGCCACAAGGCGGCACCTTTATGAGCCAATGGCGCCGTCGCCAGGGTAAGGAGCCGCAACCGTGACCGATGCGCGCGCCGCCATACTGGGCAGGCTGCGTGGCGCCATTGCAGGGCGTCGCGCGGCTGGCCCCGCAACCCCTCGGCCGGAAACTTATATACGGCCCTTGCGTGCCCGCGGCGCTCAGCCAGAGCTCGTAGCGCGGTTTCGCGAGATGGCGCTTTTTGCCGGGGCCAGCGTCGCCACAATAGTCAACGATGCGGCGGCGCCGTCAGCGGTCGCTCGCTATCTGTCGCGCGAGGGGCTGGGTGACCAGCTCATCCTGTCGCCGTCGGAACGGATACTTCGGATGCCATGGAAGGGAACGCCCCGGCTGTCGGTGCGCCGGTCGCAATTTGGCCCCGGTGATCGCGTCGCGGTAACGGAAGCGGTCGCCGGTGTCGCCGAAACCGGAACTCTCCTTGTTCGGTCAGGGGCTGATTCGCCAAACGTGCTGCATCTTCTGCCGGAAGCACATATTGCAATTCTCGACAGCGCCATGATTGTCGGTAGCTATGAAGACGCGCTTGAAATACTCGGACGGGAAAAGGCCTGGCCGCGCGCCGCTACATTTATCACTGGCCCGTCGCGTACCGCCGATATAGAAAAAACACCTCAAATTGGGGTTCATGGCCCCCGTAAGCTGCACATAGTCCTGATCCATGGCGAAGACACCTAAGCCAAGAAAATCACCGCCTGGAAAACCCGCGTTAACCGGCGACGAAGCGGACTTGTTCGATTCCGTCATGCGCGATGTTAAAAAACTCGACGGTAAACGCAGCAGACCCGTTTCTACGCCAAAGGCGATTTCTTCGGTGCGGAAGCCATCTCCCCCAAGCGAAAGGCCGCTGTCGACACCGCCGTTAAAATCAATTGCCGCCTTGCCGTCCCTGGCGGCGGGCACATCGGCCGATGTGGATTCCCGGACCATGGACCGCTTGCGCCGTGGCCGCCTGCGGCCGGAAGCACGGCTAGATCTTCATGGCATGACACAGGACAAAGCGCATCGTGCGCTCAACCTGTTTATTGCCGAGGCACAATCGTCCGGGGTTCGCAGCATAATCATCATTACCGGCAAGGGGCGGATCAGCGAAGGCGGCGGCGTGTTGCGCAATCAGGTGCCGCAATGGCTCAACGCGCCCGGCATCCGGCCGAGCATTCTGGCTTTTTCTCCCGCTCAGCCCAAGGATGGTGGAGCGGGGGCTTTATACGTGTTGCTGCGCAGGCGGCGCTGACTAACGGAGCCAGGTCACAGGATAAACTTGCTGAGATCGGTGTCCTTGGCGAGATCGCCGACGTTTTTGCGGACAACGCTGGCGTCGATGGTCACCGTTTCGCCGGCGCGGTCGGTTGCGGTAAAGCTGATATCATCCAGCAGCCGTTCCAATATGGTCTGCAGACGCCGCGCGCCAATATTCTCGACCGAGCTATTGACCTCGGCCGCCACCACGGCGATCTCCGCGATGCCGTCATCGGTGAATTCCAGGATCACATCTTCGGTCAACAACAGGGCCTTGTACTGTTTGATCAGGCTGGCTTCCGGTTCGGTCAGGATAGCTTTCAGATCGTCGACGCTGAGCGCCTTGAGCTCTACCCGGATGGGCAGCCGGCCTTGCAGTTCCGGTAACAGATCCGACGGCTTTGCTATGTGGAATGCCCCTGAAGCGATAAACAGAATATGGTCGGTTTTTACCGCGCCGTGTTTGGTGGACACTGTCGTGCCCTCGATCAGGGGCAGCAGATCCCGTTGCACGCCTTCACGGCTGACATCGCCGCCCTGTCTTTCGGACCTGGCGCAGATCTTGTCGATTTCGTCCAGGAAAACAATCCCATTCTGTTCGACCGCTTCGATGGCGTCCCGCAAAACGGTTTCCTCGTCCAGCAGTTTGTCGCTTTCCTCGGCCACCAGGATGGGATGGGAGTCCAACACCGTCAGGCGGCGGGATTTGGTGCGCCCGCCCAGCGCCTTGCCGAACATGTCATTGAGATTGAGCATTCCCATCTGGGCGCCGGGCATGCCGGGAATATCGAATGTCGGTAACCCGGCCCCGCTTGCGTCGACCAATTCAAGCTCGATCTCTTTTTCGTCCAGCTGTCCTTCGCGCAGCATTTTGCGGAATTTCTGCCGTGTATCGTCGCTGGCTTTTTCCCCGACCAGCGCCGTGACGACCCGCTCCTCCGCGGCCATCTCCGCCTTGGCCGTGACGTCCTTGCGCAGGCGCTCGCGGGTTTCGTGGATGGCGACCTCGATCAGGTCTCTTATAATTTGTTCCACATCGCGGCCGACATAGCCGACTTCGGTGAATTTGGTCGCCTCGACCTTGATGAACGGCGCCTGCGCGAGCCGCGCGAGCCGGCGCGCGATTTCGGTCTTCCCGACGCCTGTCGGGCCGATCATGAGGATGTTCTTGGGCTGAACCTCCTCACGCAAATCGTCGGGCAGCTGCTGACGCCGCCAGCGATTTCTCAGGGCGATAGCGACGGCGCGTTTGGCGTCCCCTTGACCGACAATATAACGGTCGAGTTCGGATACGATTTCGCGGGGGCTGAAACTAGTGGTCTCCATCATCTCAATTGCACCCCTACGATCGCTTTTCCGGTTTCCTCGGCAGGAGGGAGGGCGCGGGCGATGCTTGCGCATCGGCAAGCTCTTCCGACGCCCCGAGGGAGCGGGAACAGCGACCCGAAGGGCGGCGTTGCGAGGCTTCCGGACGTCGTCGCGCGCCGCTTGTGGTGGGTTGACACCATGGCGCGACGCGCTCCTAGCCAGAAACCTCGCAACGCCGTCGTAGGCGTGCAATTGAGATGATGGAGACCACTAGTCACGGGTTGCCAGACTTTCGATCGTAAGGTTGGTGTTTGTGTAAACGCAGATACCGGCCGCGATTCCCATTGCTTTACGCGCTATTGCCTCTGCGTCAAGCCCGTCGATGTCCAGCAGCGCCCGGGCGGCGGCAAGGGCAAAGGATCCGCCCGACCCAATGCCGATCAGCCCTTCATCGGGTTCCAGCACATCGCCGGTCCCGGTGAGGACCAGCGACACGTCGCAATCGGCGACCGCCATCATCGCCTCAAGCCGCCGGAGGTAGCGGTCGGTCCGCCAGTCCTTGGCCAATTCGACACAGGCGCGGGTGAGCTGGCCGGGGTGCTGCTCCAGCTTGCCTTCAAGCCGTTCCAACAGCGTAAAAGCGTCGGCGGTCGCGCCGGCAAAGCCGGCGATCACCGAGCCGTCGCCAAGCGGCCGGACTTTTCTGGCGCTCGCCTTGATGACAGTTGCGCCCAGTGTCACTTGGCCATCGCCGGCCATGACGACCCTGTTTCCCTTGCGTACCGACAGAATTGTCGTTCCATGCCACCTGTCGTGGTCCATGCTTGTCATATCCTGCCCGTTGTTGCTCTGGTTGTCTGAAATCGATGCGCCCCTAGGATGGGGGCGCAAACCGGGATCGGTCAAGGGTGGATCATGTACCAGGCAATGCCGGCACGATACAGGTAAACCGGAACGGTGACTCGGCATCGCCGGCGATAATCTCGTTCTCGCCCGGATCAAGCAGAATTTTCAGGCCGCCACCACCGACCGTGAGCGGTATACCATTAACGATCGTGCCATGAAAACTCCGGTAATCACGGACAATGAACAGACCGTCTTCCCGGTCGATGGCAAGATGGCGCCGCGACAGGCGAAACGGTTGGCGGTCCTGCAGTATCAAGCCCGCCGGCCCATCGATAGGTCCGTCCAAGTCATCGTTTTTATTTTCGCTTTTGCGTCCGATAAAAAAGGGAAAGCGGTCAATTGTAAGCGGCGCATCGCCCATCTGATCGATGACCGACTGGTCCAGCGGGATGAGCTGTACCGAGCGGGGCCCGACCATAGGGAGGGCATCTTTATCGCTATAGTTGGCGCGCGAGATCGTCGAAAGCAAGGAAGCAACCATCGCGTCCGCGGCGTCGGGCCTTTCAATCATCTCGTTCACTATTGCTTCGGGCAAGTGAGACGCTATGGCCGTATCGCCATGGGCGCGCGCGGTTGTCGCGCGGACCGTTCCCGCCAACACTTCGGCCGCGCCAAATACGCCGCCAGGTCCAATAAGCTGCTCACGGATGGCGCCGCCGATATTGGGCCGGCGCAGGACGACAAAGCCCGAGATGACGGAAAATATCGCCTCGGCTCGATCGCCGACGCTGTAGATTAGCTCGCGGTCGCTGAAAAGAGTTACTTGCATAATCAACGGTACCGCCACATTTCGTGGACCATATCCTATTATCTTCCATATGTAGCGAGCCCCACCGCTTGAAAATCCTTGGTCCTCGGCGGTTTCGCTGCAACTAATGATATAGGGAGTGTCTTGAAAGCTGGTGAATCCCCGCAGGCCCTGTTAAAAGGGCGCCGCCAGAGATAAAGGAGCGCGCCATGCGCGAGGCTACTGTTACCCGCAATACCAAAGAAACATCCATTGACGTGCGGCTAAACCTTGATGGGAGCGGCATCTATGACGTCAAGACCGGCATCGGTTTTCTGGATCACATGCTCGAGCAGCTCTCGCGACACAGCCTGATGGATCTTCGCGTGCGGGCAAAGGGCGATCTGCACATCGATTTTCATCATACGACGGAAGATACCGGCATTGCCATCGGCGAGGCGTTTTTCAAAGCGCTCGGTGACCGGGTCGGTATCACGCGTTATGGCGCCGCCTATATTCCGATGGATGAGACGCTGACGCGCGTTGCACTCGACATATCCGCTCGGCCCTATCTGGTCTGGCGGGTCCAGTTTTCCAAGCCGAAGCTCGGTGATATGGATACGGAGCTGTTCAAGGAGTGGTTCCACGCCTTTGCACAGGCGGCTGGCATCACCCTTCATATCGAAACGCTCTATGGTGAGAATAACCATCACATCGTTGAATCATGCTTCAAGGGTCTAGCCCGTGCGTTGCGGGCAGCAACCGCAATCGATTCGCGCGCCGCTGACGCCGTGCCGTCTACCAAGGGCACGATCGGTGGCGTCCCTTCAACCTGATGTCCTGAACGTTTGATCGGATAGTCCGTGCGCGTTTACACCTTACATCATCCGACTGGCGCAGATGTGCTGCAGGAGGATCCCGTTCTGGTCAGGGAGGGATTCAACTGGTATGCGGCCGTTTTTACCGGCCTGTGGGCATTGTGGGCTGGGATGTGGCTGGTTGCCCTCCTCCTGTTCGCCGCCGCCGCCGCTCTCTTGATAGGGTTGGAGCTTGCCGGGGCAGAACGATCGGTAGAGTTGGCGGCGGGTATCGGGTTTTCCGCGATCGTCGGGTTTTGCGCCAACGACTGGCGGCGCGCCAAGCTCCACCGGCGGGGCTATCGTTTACAGGGCGTCGTGGCGGCGACCAATATGGACAGCGCGCGGCGCCGGTGGTTCGACTTGCATCCGCCAGGCGGCATTGCCGGCGTGGGTTTCTAACGGGTAGTTGAGTCTCATGAACGTCGTGGTCATCGATTACGGATCAGGCAATTTGCGCTCTGTCGCGAAGGCGCTTGAACGCGCCGCGGCCGAGAGCGATGGCGCTGCCGATATACGTGTCACGGATGATGCGGACATTGTGCGGCGCGCCGATCGAATAGTTCTTCCCGGAGTTGGCGCGTTCGGCGATTGCCTGGCCGGATTGAATGGATTGCCCGGCATGCGTGAGGCCCTGACCGAAGCGGTGCTTCAGGAGGCGCGCCCCTTTCTCGGGATCTGCGTTGGGATGCAGCTTCTGGCGGACTGTAGCCTGGAACATGGCAGGCATGAGGGGCTTGGCTGGATCGGGGGCGAGGTTACAGCGCTTGACCCGGTCGACAAGTCACTCAAGATACCCCATATGGGTTGGAATGAGCTTACCGTCACCGCTGGTCGGCATCCGGTTCTCGCCGGCGTGCCGACGGGCGCACACGCCTATTTTGTCCATAGCTTCGCGTTCCGGTGCGGGTCCGATGATACGTTGATGGCGTCGGTCGAGTACGGCGGGCGGCTAGCGGCGATGGTAGGCCGCGACAATATCGTCGGCACGCAGTTTCATCCGGAGAAAAGCCAGGAAACCGGGTTGCGGTTGCTACGTAATTTTTTACGCTGGCGCCCCTGAAGCGATACAGCCGAGGTTGATGAAGTCATGCCCGTAGTCACTGTCGAACTTGTAGATAGCCTTTCTGACCAAGATCTTGCAGAGCTTTGTGATGCGGCCGAGGTCGCCATTCTCGATGGCGGCGGATTTGGTTGGTTGGCGCCGCCGCCGCGCGAAGCCATGGAGCGTTTCTGGCGCGGCGTTCTGGTGGTGCCCGAACGGTCGCTCATTATTGGCCGTCTCGATGGGCGCGTTGGCGGTTCCGCTCAGGTGGTCCAGGCGCCGCGCAATAATGAAGCGCAGGCGGCGATAGCCTCGATCACCACGAACTTCGTTGCCCCCTGGGCCCGCGGCCACGGTATGGCGCGCAACCTGACCGTCGCCTGCGAAGACGCTGCCCGCGCCAAGGGGTTTCGGTTTATCAATCTTGATGTTCGTGAGACCCAGGAAGCCGCCATTCAACTTTATGAATCATTGGGCTATGAACGGTGGGGAGCCAATCCGAACTATGCGTTTGTCAACGGGCGGGCGGTTAGCGGATTTTATTACACAAAAAAATTACGCGGCCGCGGTAAATCCCGGTCCGAGAAATCATGATTATATACCCGGCGATCGATCTGAAAGACGGTGTTTGTGTGCGCCTGCTGCGGGGCGACATGGACCGCGCCACCATTTTCAACACCGATCCGGCCCGTCAGGCGCTCGACTTTCAGGAATCCGGTTTTCAGTGGCTTCACCTGGTGGACCTGAATGGCGCCATAGAAGGCCGGTCGATCAATACCGATGTGGTGACGAACGTGATTCAGTCGGTCGATATACCGGTCCAGCTCGGCGGCGGGATACGCACCATGAAAGCGCTGGAGCACTGGTTTTCCACCGGCGTCAGCCGTGCGGTCCTGGGGACCGCGGCGCTGGCCGATCCGGACTTCGTTCAGGCGGCCTGCCGGGAATTCGAGGGCAGGGTCGTGGTGGCGATCGATGCGCGTGATGGCCGCGTGGCCATCGATGGATGGACCAAGGATTCGGGCGTGCGCGTCCTCGATCTGGCGCTGCGGTTCGAAGATTGCGGCGCGGCCGCCATCCTCTATACCGACATCAACCGCGACGGCGCGATGAATGGCGTTAATGTGGATGCGACGGTGGACCTTGCCTTCGCCGTGACCACGCCGGTTATTGCGTCGGGCGGCGTGTCTTCGTTGCGGGATCTCCGCGAATTGAAGGATCACGAGGATGTCGGCATCAACGGCGTCATCATCGGGCGCGCGCTTTATGACGGGCGGATCGATCCGGTCGCGGCGATCAAGGCGGCGGCGGGCTGATCGAATGCTGAAGATGCGTATTATCCCCTGCCTGGACGTCAAGGATGGACGTACCGTCAAAGGCGTGAATTTTGTCGATCTGATCGATGCGGGCGATCCGGTCGAGCAGGCCAAGATCTACGATGCGTCTGGCGCCGACGAGCTGTGTTTTCTCGACATCACCGCGTCCGTTGAGAAGCGGGACACTTTGCTCGACGTGGTGGCGCGCACGGCCGAACAGTGTTTTATGCCGCTCACCGTCGGCGGCGGGGTTCGCACCGTCGACGACATCCGGACCTTGCTGAAGGCCGGCGCCGACAAGGTTTCCATCAACACCGCCGCGGTGCATCGGCCGGACTTTGTCCGCGAGGCGGCGGAAAAATTCGGCACCCAATGCATCGTGGTCGCGATCGACGCCAAGACGACGGGTCCCGGGAAATGGGAAATCTTCACCCATGGCGGCCGCGACGCAACCGGGCTCGAGGCGGTGGCCTGGGCGCGGAAAATGGAATTGCTCGGCGCCGGCGAAATATTGCTGACCTCGATGGACCGGGATGGAACGCGCGCCGGGTTTGACGTTGCGCTAACGGCCGCGGTCGCGGACGCTATCCGGATCCCGGTAATCGCCTCGGGCGGGGTAGGCACGCTCGATCATCTGGTCGACGGTGTGCGTCAGGGCCACGCCACCGCGGTACTGGCGGCCTCTATCTTTCATTTCGGCGAATTCACCATCGCGGAAGCCAAGGCTCACATGGCGGCGGCGGGGATCCCGGTGCGCCCGGTCGCGTGACAGGCGCCTGGTATTCTGTTAATCGGGCCGGAACGAAATCATGATGGGTCCGGTCGATGACCGATGAAATTGGCGACAGCGAAATCCTGCAGCGGCTCTATGCCGTCATCCAGGCGCGCAAGGGCGACGATCCCAAGGCATCCTATACAGCGCAGCTGTTCGCCGACGGCCTGCCCAGGATCGCACAAAAATTTGGCGAGGAGGCGGTGGAGACGGTGATCGCCGGCGCTTCCGGCGATGCCGCCGGAACCGTGCTGGAAAGCGCTGATCTTCTATACCATCTGCTGGTGTTATGGGCGCAGCTCGGGATCACGCCGGATGATGTTTGGGCGGAGCTGAGCCGGCGCGAAGGCGCCTCGGGCCTTGCCGAAAAAGCGGCGCGAAAAAAATCCTGATCGGAGGCATCCATGACCGGATATGACGACAATAATATCTTTGCCCGCATCCTGCGTGGCGAGCTGCCGTGCGGCAAAGTGCACGAGACCGACTACGCCCTCGCCTTTCACGATATCAACCCGCAGGCGCCGGTCCACGTGCTGGTGATCCCCAAAGGCAAGTTCGTGTCGATGGATGATTTTTGCCGCAACGCCAGCGCGGAGGAGATCGCCGGCCTTTGGCGCGCGGTGGGCGAGGTGGCGCGGACCCTCGGGCTGGTGGAAGGCGGCTACCGGATATTGGCGAATCATGGCGGCCATGCCCATCAGGAAGTACCCCACCTGCACATCCATATACTTGGCGGCCGGCCGCTCGGCCCCATGCTGGAAGGCGGCGACGTACCGCCCGACGGCACTTTCACCCGTTAAGCATATCCTTCAAGCGAAGCTTAAAGGTTATGTGTTGAAATAGGTTCTCTGACAAAGGCAAACCCGGCCGAAAGGCGGGCGCGCTAAGTTACCGGTCTACCAGCATTAGCTCACGACAGCGGGACTACCAGATGCAAAAAGCCCATCCTATCCTTTCGTTCGCCCAACGGTCGGCGCTCCGTAAAGCGTCACGCGCCGGCCGTTTCGCCAAGCGCTGGCATCTGTCGCGCCCGCTCCCGGCCCGGCCGCAACCCCTCAACGCCACCGCGTGGTTCAGGCTCAAAACGCCGAACGGGGGCAAGACGAGCTGAGCGAAAACAGGCGGTCTGGGGGCGGAAAGGCCGTGTTTTGAAAAACAACCCCATGCAATACCGGTTTTTCTCCTGAAAAGGAGGATTAGTGCTCGCGCAGCAGCCTGCCGTACCCACCGATACGATCCTCTATCCCGCATTTGCGCAGGCCCTCCCAGGCGATGGCCTGGAGCGATGTCACCACGTTGATTCCAAGCTCGCGCTCCAGCGGCTCGATGGCGTGGGTAACCGCCCAGTGCGGGCAGGAATAGAGCAGCGTATCGATATCCGGATTTTCCTCGACCAGTTCACGGCCCAGCCGGAGCGCCGCGTCCGCCGGGATGCGGTTGTAATCCTCGAAAATGGCGCCGGCCGATTTAATGCCCAGCGTCTCGAGCCCGTCATCGCGCATTTGCGCATCGTGCGACGCGTCGCGTTTCGGGCTGGATGGATGCACCACGCCGATCTTGCTCGCCCCCACGGCCGCAAGCGCGTTCGATTGCGCCGTGGCGGATGAGCTGACCGGCACCCCGATCTCGTCGGCTATTGCCTGCAAGGCCGCATCCAGCGCCGCCCGTCCACGCGAAAGGTTGGTCGGCGCGCCGCCCAATATAACCAGATCGGCGCCCGCGCGGGCAAAGGACGAAGCCGCCGCTTTGGCCTCCACATGGATGCGTTCCATATTCCGCGGCGCGTGCGACGTCACCTGCTGCGTCAGGATCTGCAGCAGCACCCCGTCCGGCACGATGTCATAAAAAATCTTGGGGAAAATCTCGGTGACATAAGCCACTGAGGTATAGCCGATCCGCGCGCGAAGGGTCATGGGGTGGGTCTCCTGCGAAGCCAATGTTTTGTCTTCTAAAGCAGCCTCATGGATCCTTTTGCAAACAGTGCTGCAAAAAGACCATTACTACATTCATGACAAGCAGGGCGTCTGACGGGGTTGCGTCGTTCAGCGCTGGCTTAGCGGTGCTATTGGTTGCGCGCTCAGACACAATGAAGCCCTGGAAGATATTGAGTAATGGCTCTGTGAACCGGTTGACAGGAATTGCATTCGTTTTCTTCGCTTTGCTAAATAACTTTCCGATTTCTCCTTTTCCGCCTTTGCCTTCTTCTCCAACTAATATCTGCAAAAATCTTTGAACTACTCCATGGGCCTTGGTGATGACTTCCGGATAATTTCTGTCCTGATAGTCTTGAAACATGTCTGCGAGATGGGTGTCTACCGAATTCCATTTCGGATCGGAAAGAATTTTTAAAGTTGGTTCATAAATTTGTTCAGTGATCTTGTCATCCTGACGAGGAATAAGACCGTTACGGGTAAGCATAACATTTACGGAGAATTGCTCGAAAATATGGTTCAGGCAATTTGTTAGTCGATCAAAATTGGCAAAGGCCTCTTTGATGTATTCATCTTTAGCCCGGATTATTCACGGTGGTCGGATGGTTTGAGCAAGGCGCGTGGTATCGTCCGGGTTGACGGC
>JAQBTY010000232.1 GCA_027624735.1 Pseudomonadota bacterium
AGCGCCGACGCCGAAGACTGGCGACCGGCTTCCCCGGTCGGCGCGGTCCTGCTGGATGCGCCCTGCAGCGCCACCGGCACCATCCGACGTCACCCGGACATCCCAGGCAACAAGAACCAGAAAGAAATCGCCCGGCTCGGCGAACTCCAGGAACAGCTCATTTTGGCTGCCGCCGACATGCTCGCGCCGGGGGGCGTCCTGGTTTACAGCGTTTGTTCGCTGCAGCCCGAGGAAGGTCCGAAGATCGTCGACAAACTCCTGTCGCAGCGGGAAAATTTGTCCCGGCAGGAGATCTTAATATCGGAGATCGAATTGCCGCCTGACGCGCTGACACCGGCCGGTGATATGCGCACATTTCCAAGCCATCTGGCCGAAAGAGGTGGCATGGACGGATTTTATATCGCGAGGTTGAGACGGCGTGGCTGAATCCGCTGTTTGGCGGTCTTCGGCGGGGTAAATTGTTCTATTGGAACCGATCGGGCCCTGGTTGCCGCGGGGGTCGCAAACTGTTAGGAATACCCGCGTGCAGCAACCAGTCCGCATAGCCCCGTCTATCCTGTCAGCCGACTTCGCCTGTCTCGGCGATGAAATCGGTGCCGTGACCAATGCCGGGGCGGACTGGATCCATGTGGATGTCATGGACGGGCATTTCGTGCCCAATATCACTATCGGCC
Source organism: Pseudomonadota bacterium (assembly GCA_027624735.1). GTDB lineage: Bacteria > Pseudomonadota > Alphaproteobacteria > MPNO01 > UBA2964 > JAQBTY01. The sequence goes on from JAQBTY010000232.1 coordinate 675, forward strand.
CGGATGTCGTTAAAGCAATTCGATCGGCAACCGGCCTGCCCTTTGACGTCCATCTGATGATTGCGCCGGTGGACCCCTTCGTGCCCGGTTTCGCCGAGTCTGGCGCGGATATCATTACCGCGCATGCTGAAGCAGGACCGCATCTCCACAGGACTATTCAGCTCATAAAATCCCTGGGTAAGAAAGCCGGCGTCTCGCTCAACCCATCCACGCCGGCCGACGTCATAAAACATGTGTTGGACGACATTGACCTGGTCCTGGTCATGACGGTCAATCCGGGCTTTGGCGGTCAAAGTTTCATTTCAGGCCAGCTCGATAAAATCAGGACATTGCGGCAAATGATCGATGCCAGCGGTCGCACGATCGATCTTGAAGTGGATGGCGGCATTAATGAACAGACGGCGCGCCTGGCGATTGATGCTGGCGCCGATGTGCTGGTCGCCGGCACAGCAACGTTCCAGGGCGGTCGGAAAAATTATGCCGGCAACATTCAGAAACTGCGCTGCGGCTGACCTGCTCAGTGTCGTCGGGCCTGGCGCGAAGATGAAGACCGCAAGAAAAATGATCAAGACAGGGCGGCAAACGGCGGGATGAACAATTCACTAAAGCCCACTCCGCGTGTCGCCGGTTGGCGCAAACCATGCGGGTTTTTGGATTATGTCTTTGGAACAAAACTTTATCGCCTGACGCTCGCCGGACACGCGGCCATGCCTACCGGACATATTCCGACGGACATGTGGCCCGGCGACGTGAACCGGGGTACGATTATCGTCAACGGCGATTTCGAATTGGCCGGCAGGGCGATCCGCGATGCCGAGGCTCCCTGGCTTGCCGATGGCATCTCAGCCGACTGGCTGGCCACGGTCAGCACGTTTGATTGGCTGCGCGATTTACGCGCGGCGGGGAACGAAGCGGCCCGGCAGCGCGGACGGGCTTTAATCCTCCGCTGGATCGATACCCATGGCGACTGGAATCAAATAGCCTGGCTGCCGGGACAGCTGGGCTCCCGCATCGCCAACTGGATAGGCCATTGCGACTTCCTGACCGGCGGGTCGGATGTGTCCTTTCAGCAGGAATTTTATCACAGCCTAGCGCGCCAGATCAGCCACCTGCGCCGTGTGGCGGCGTATGCCGCTCCCGGGATCGCAAGCATCCTTGCGCTAAAGGGCCTGATATTCGCCTCATTGGCCTATGAGAACAACAAGTTGCTGGAGCGATCCTTACGCGGATTGAACGAGGAAATTGAACGCCAGGTATTGAGCGACGGGGGCAATGTCATGCGTAACCCTAGCTGCCAACTCGATTATGTCCGACACCTGATCGATATCAGATCCGCGCTCCGCAATTGCTTGCGGGAAGTTCCCCACTGGATCCAGACGGCGATTGATAGAATGGCCCCGATGCTGCGGTTTTTTCGCCACGGTGACGGTGGATTGGCCCTGTTTAACGACAGCCGGGAAGAAGAAGGCTGGTTTATCGATGTGGTGTTGACGAGGTCGGAAGCCCGTGGAAAACCGCTCGAATCCGCACCCCATTCGGGCTTTGAGCGACTCACCTCAAATCGCACAACAATTCTGATGGATGTCGGCGCGCCGCCGCCAAAAGGGTATGATTCCATGGCGCATGCCGAAGCACTCAGCTTCGAAATGAGCGTCGGCAAGGAACGCCTGGTTGTCAATTGTGGCTCGCACCATGGCGACAGCACTGCCTGGATCACCGCTCAACGGACAACGGCCGCCCATTCGACGGTCACCGTGGAAGATGTGAATTCCTCGGAAATATTGGAACTTGGCGGGTTCAGTCATCGGCCGATAAATCTCTCTGTCGACCGCAAAGAGGCGGAGGGGGATATCTGGATCGAGGCGGCCCACGACGGTTACAAGCGCACCTTTGGCCTGGTTCATTCAAGGCGGATCTATCTGGGCGCAAATGGCGGCGATCTGCGGGGTGAAGATACCTTGACCGGAGAGGGCAACAACAAATTTGTCGTTCGATTCCACCTGCATCCCACTGTTCGCGCCTCAATGGTGCAAGAAGGAAACGCCATACTTTTGCGCCTGCCCAGCGGGTCCGGCTGGCGCTTTCGCGCGTCCGGCGGGGTCATGGCGCTACAGGAAAGCGTTTATCTGGGTTCCGGCGGTACCATTAAGAGGACCGAACAAATCGCCGTATCATCGGCGACCCAGCATGGCGCCGGTCTGGTAAAATGGGCGTTTTCACAGCTGAACAGCGATTAACACGGAGGGAATTTTAGGGCGTTTTCCGTTCAGACAGAAAACGCCCTATCTGTTAGAGCTGCCAGCGAAACAGGTTCCCTGGCAGGGCGTGATTGCGCCACATGCCTTTAACATCGGCAACCAGCCCATCGTCGGTCAAAATTTCGGTGAACTTTTGGGGCGTAAACGCCAGATAAGGCTCATGCGGTACAGCGCCCACAACGCAATCGTAGCCCGTCGCGTCGTCGATCGACGGCAGCAGCGAAATGTCGAAGAATTCTTTTGCTTCCGCGGGGTCGGCAAAGGCGTCGTGAACTTCCACCTTGAAGCCGCGCCCCGTCAGACCCTTGACGATATCGATGACGTGCGAATTGCGAAGGTCCGGGACGTTTTCCTTGAACGTCAGGCCGAGCATGAGAATGCGGGCGCCGGCGCCTTTTCCCCTTTTCGCCAATTCCAGCGCGATGCAGTCGGCCACATATCCGCCCATATTGTCGTTGATGCGCCGGCCGGCCAGAATGATTTCCGGATGATGGCCAATGGTTGTCGCGGCGTGGGCCAGATAGAAAGGATCGACCCCGATACAATGGCCACCGACCAGTCCCGGTGAAAATTTCAGGAAATTCCACTTGGTTCCGGCAGCTTCCAGAACATCGTACACCGACAGGCCCATTTTCTGGAAGATGGTCGCAACCTCATTGACGAATGCGATGTTGATGTCGCGCTGTGCGTTTTCGATCACCTTCGCGGCCTCGGCGGTTTTGATGTCCCGTGCGAGGAACACGCCGCCCGACGTCAGCTTGCCATACATGTCGCCAAGGATTTGCGTGACTTCCGGCGTCTGGCCGGCGACGACCTTGGTGATCCGGTCCACCGTATGTTCACGGTCGCCCGGATTGATGCGCTCCGGCGAATACCCAAGGAAGAAGTCCACACCGCATTTAAGCCCCGACGCGGCTTCGATCTCCGGACCGGCGATGTCTTCGGTGACGCCGGGATATACCGTCGATTCGTAAACCACGATGGCGCCCTTCCCGATAACGCCGCCAACCATTCGGCTGGCGCCCTTTACTGCGGTCAGATCGGGCAAGTTGTTTTTGTCGACCGGCGTCGGAACCGTCACGATAAAGATGTCGGATCCGGCGATTGCCGCTGGATCGGTGGCAAACGTCATTGTGGTGTCACACAGCGGCCCCCGGTCGATTTCACGGGTGCGATCGTGACCGCGTTTCAGCTCGTCGACGCGATTTGCATCGATATCGAGACCGATGACGGGGAAATGTTTAGCCAGATGCACCGCCAGGGGCAGTCCAACATAACCGAGGCCAATAACCGCAATTTTCTTTGTGTCCGCCATAAAACGCTCCAGTCGTTACCCGGTGGCGATCCCGTCTAGTCGGGGTCTCGCCGGCTGTCAATTTAAGAACGCTGCCAAGTGGTCACGGCCATAGAATGACCCGCGTCGCGTTCAGCTGTCGTCGACCTTGAATAAAGTCCGCCGAACTGGGCGAAACTGGTATCCAGTATGGTGATATACCGGAAAACCGTAACCATATGGTTAGTTAATTCGAAGGGGGCTGGAATAGGATTGGTTTGGGGAAGTCGATCATAGGCGTTTTTTAATTGGCAAAATCATAGACCGAAAGGCGGTGTACGATTACGGCCGGCGTTGCTTCTGATTTCTGGAATAGAGTTATGGGAAACCACGCCGCAGTGAAAAGCGGTGGCAAGAACAACATCGCGCAACGGAAATGAATGCCGAACCCTCCCCAAAAGCCCGTTTCTCTGTATTTTCCCTGTTTAACAGGGAAAATACAGAGAAATTTTGATAAATTGGGCCTAATCACGCTAAATTGAGCCCGTAACTCTCTGATATCGTGCCACTAATTGGCGAAATTCCCTACTCAAAGGAACAGGGAATTATTTGGACGGAACAGGGAACCTAATCCGCAGAACAGGGAATGTATGGTACGCGTCCATTGGTGACACGCTTGTTTGCGGCGTTCGGGATGCGATCTTCTCTCCACGGCTAAATTTGTGAATTGGAAGGGATGATCATGCCAAGAATGACGGCTTCGAAGAGCCTGGAACTGAATCGTTTTGGCGGGCGCATTTAGACGGCTGGCGCCGTAGCGACTTGAATCAACGGGAATATTGCGAGTTGCACGGGCTGCCGCTTAAGCGGTTTGGGAACTGGCGCGCGAAGCTCAGACACGAGGAACCAGCCTCGGTGGGCAGGCTGCTCTACCGTCGCGGTGGGGGGCTTAAACATATGTCTAAGCATATGCTTAAGGAAATTCCCTCGGCCCCTTCGAGCTACATTCCCTCGGCGCGATCAGGCGGCTCGGGCAGACGTCGTAACTTCAGCGAGGCGGACAAGAGACGCATCGTCGAGGAGACATGCCGAGGAAGTGCGTCGGTCTCGGGCGTGGCCAAGAGGTATGGAATCGGTAGGCGGTTAATGTTCTCCTGGAAGAAGGAACTGACGCCGGAGACTACGCTTGGCCCGACCTTCCTGCCGGTGATCACGGATACACCAGAACAAGCGGTCGAGGCTCCGCAATCCGGGCCCAGGTCTGCGCCGGTGATCGTCGAGCGGTCCATGCCCGGGATCGAGGTGGAGCTGATCGGCGGACGGCGGGTCCGCTTCGAACGCGATTTTGATCCCCAGACGGTGCGCCGGCTGGTGGAGCTGCTGGAGGGAGAAGTGCCATGATGCTTGTACCGGCAGGGGTCAAAGTGCACATCGCACTTGGTATCACGGATATCCGTAAGGGGCTGGACGGGCTGGCCCTGCTTGTCCAGGAGGTGCTGAGGCAGGACCCGTTCTCAGGCCATCTGTCCGCCTTCCGCGGCCGTAAGGCCGGCCTCATCAAGATCATGTTCTGGGACCATACGGTTGCCACGGCCGGTGTACCGGTCTGGCGCGAACTTGATCCTAGCCGAACAAGAGCCAGACATATTCCCAGATACCCCGCCGGCATGGTGAAGCAACACCAAAGCCGGCAATGGCTCAGGGGTCCTCTTCAAGATTGATAATGTGTCAGTTTATCGCGTGAGCTCAGATAATGTTCTCGATAACACGTCAGAACTTGCTGGCGAATTCTGCGATTGCTGCCACAGCTCTTCAGCCGCCGGCAGGGGGTCTTGTTTATTGGTCAGCCACCAGGTTCTTCGTTGCCCGCCATGTGAAGAGAACGGTGATGAATGGCACATAATGGGACCGTCCATTGGTCACCGACCTTTTTGCCCATCGCACGGGGCTCCGCAAACAGGATGTGGTGCGCTTCGACGTTTTCCCGGCCGCAGATAAGGCAGGGTTGGGAGGCGACATATTTGAGATGGTCTTTATTGTGGATCCGTTTTGAAACCGTAAGGGGTGAGGTGGCCTCTTGCGGGTTGACAGTGGAATTATCGAGATCGTGTCTGTCGTCTTTGTTCGCTGGGCTGGCAAACGCGTCCAGACGGGTGGCGAACAGCCGGGCCAGAATGTCGGCATAGTGATGGCCTTTTTCGGAGGTCAGATCCGGGCAGTTGGCCTTGAGGATCAAAAGGGTGTTTTGGTTTCGGTCCCAAAGTGCTTTTAACGTCGTTGGGGCGGCCGCGTTTTCCAGCAGGCGGCGGAAATTGGCGCAATAATCGACCGGATCTGTATGCTGACTTTGGAGGTGTCTTTCCTGGTCGAAAAGCTCCCAGAGCGTTTTGTTGGGTTTTGTCTTGGCGGCGCCACCGGTGAGGCTCCGTGTCACGCCCCGTTGTTCCTTGTCATAAAGGGCCAAGCCGAAGGGATTGCCGAAGGTCGTGAGGGCTCGTTTCGTTGCGTCGGTCTCGGCTTCTTTTAAAGCGCTCTCGTGAGCCTCGCCGGCGGTGTCGGCAAAACCGTGTCCCGAGCCAGACCCTTCCCGAATAATCTCGTGATGACCGGCGAGGACCCTGATGCGAACGCGTGCGGTGTAGCTGCAGGCTCGCCGGTTTTGCCAGGGCGCGTCCCAGATGCAGTTGGTTTCAATGGTTTCGCGGCTCCAACCGTCGAACCCGAAGATGCGGTTGGCTTCAGCGATGGCATGCCAGCCCTCGATATAGGAGAGGATCACCCCGTTCTTATCACGGGCTTTGACGTGCCGGGCCCTGAGCTTG